>JAIXSA010000040.1 GCA_027484915.1 Paracoccaceae bacterium
CGACCAACCGCCCCTCTACTGGCACCCGAAGCCCTGCATCGCGAGCGTCGCCTGCGTCGCCGCCATGCTGCCGGGAAAGCGCGTGCCGACCTCTTTCAGCGTCACGCAAGCCTCGGGCACCTGTCCCAGCGCCCCCAGCCCCTCGCCCAGCTTCAGCAGCGCATCCCCCGCCAGAGGCCCCTCGGGCGCAGCCGAGAACGCATCCAGATAGGCCCGCGACGCCCCCGCCGTGTCGCCCAGTTGGGTCAGCGCCTCGCCGCGACGGAAATGCGCCTCGGGGACTAGCGGTCCGCCAGGATAGGATTGGGCATAGGTCGCAAAGAGCTCTGCAGCACCGCGAAAGTCACCCGTACCGAGCACCTCCTTGGCCCGGTCAAAGTCCGCTTGCTCGGCCACGGCAAGTTCGGCCCCGCCCGTCGTGTCCGTTGTCGGCGCCGCCCCCGCATCGACGACAGGAGCTGTCGCCCCGCCCGCATCGCCACCCAGCGTCGGCGTTGCACCAAGGTTGGCCGGATCGCAGCCCTCGGTCACTTCGCACAGCCGGTATTCGATGTCGCCGATCCGGTTGGTGCCGTCCGAAACCACCCGGTTCAGCTTCAGCTCGACCTCTTCGGTCTGCGCGGTCAGCCGCGCCAGCGTCGCCTCAATCGTGTCCATCCGCGTCAGCGCGTCGCCCCCCGCCGCCCCGCTCGTCGCAGCACCGGTCGAGACAAGCTCGGCCTTCAGCGCGTTGAACTCGGCCGCAAGGGCGGACAGCTCGGCCCGGATGTCGGCCAGGGTCTGCGCCCGGTCCTGGGCATGACCCAGAACCGGCAGCAGGCAAAGCGCCACGGCAAGACCAAGGCGGCGCATCAGGTCAGACCCCGGCGCCTGCCGAGAGGACCGTCACCGCGCGGCGGTTCTTGGCATAGCATGCCTCTTCCGAGCAGACCTCCAGCGGGCGCTCCTTGCCATAGCTGATCGTCCGCAGCCGGTTCGCCGCGACGCCCTGGCTGATCAGGAAGTTCTGCACCGCCGCCGCACGCCGTGCGCCCAGCGCAAGGTTGTATTCCCGGGTGCCCTGCTCGTCCGCGTGGCCTTCGATGATCGCGGCATACCCCGGGTTCTGGTTCAGCCAGTTGGCCTGCGCGGTCAGGACGCCGCGGCCTTCCGGGGTCAACGTCGACTGGTCAACCTGGAACAGCACGCGGTCGCCCACGGTCTGGTTGAAATAGGCGATGGAGGTCGGGTTGTTCGGATCGCCCAGCCCCGTGGTGTCGATTCCTCCCGCACCCCCGGCACCCCCGGCACCGCCGGCCCCACCGGCACCGTAACGGTCGGGGTTGTTGCAGGCCGCAAGGCCCAGGACGGCGATCAGAAGCAGCGACTTCGCAGCAAGGCTCATGGGAGGATCATCCTTCTTGTTGGCTCGATTGCGGCCAGATTAACAGCTTTGCGCCGCCGAGGGAATCGGCGGCGCGGCACAAATTCAGGGCAAAAGCGGCGACCAGGCGGGGTCGCTGGCTGGCCCTTCGGTCGGGATCTGCTTCAGGTTCCGGCCCGTGATGTCGACGGACCACAGGCTTGCCTGCCCGCCACCGCCACTGGTTTCGCGGGTGAACATCAGCACGCGACCGTTCGGCGCCCAGGTCGGGCCCTCGTCCAGGAAGCTTGCCGTCAAGAGACGCTCTTCCGACCCGTCCGTCCGCATCACGCCGATGTGGAAGCGGCCCGCATTCTGCTTGGTGAAGGCGATGTAGTCGCCGCGCGGGCTCCAGACCGGTGTGCCATAGCGCCCCTCCCCGCCCGAGATCCGCGCCCCCTCGCCCCCGCTTGCCGGCATGACGTAAATCTGCGGTGTACCGGTGCGGTCGCTCTCGAACACGATCTGGCTGCCGTCCGGGCTGAACGACGGCGCGGTCTCGATGGACGGCGCGTTGGTCAGCTGCGTCAGCCCGCCACCGCCCAGCGAGAGCGAATAGATGTCGGTGTTCCCACCCCGCTCCAGGCTGAAGACGATGGTGCCGCCGTCCGGCGAAAAGCGCGGCGCAAAGGTCATCGTGCCGGGCTGTTCTTCCAGCGTCTGCCGATTCAGGCTGCCCACGTCCAGAAGCGTGATCCGCGGGAATCCCGTCTCATAGCTCGTATAGATGATCCGGTCGCCCTGCGGCGAGAAGCGCGGGGCCAGAACGATGGACGCGCTGTCGGTCAGATAGGCAACATTCGCCCCGTCGTAATCCATCACCGCCAGCCGCTTGAGCCGCTGGTTCTTCGGCCCGCTCTCGCTGACAAAGACCACCCGGCTGTCGAAATAGCCGCCCTCGCCGGTGATCGTCGAATAGATCACGTCGGCCACCTTGTGCGCCATCCGCCGCCAGCCCTGCGTCGTGCCCGCGAACTGCAGCGCGGCACCTTCCAGCGTCGTGCCGTTGAACACGTCATAGGCGCGGAACTTCACCGTGATCCGGTCCCCGGCAACCGACACCGCACCGGTGACCAGCACCTGCGCGTTGATCGCCTTCCAGTCCTCGAAGGCCACCCCGCCGTCAAAACTGGTGATCCGGCTGATATGCGCCTCTTCCCCGATGTTGCGGAAGAAACCCGTGCGCTCCGGGTCCGAGATCACCACCCGGCTGATCTCCCGCGCGTAATCCCCCGCGCCGCCTTCGTCGATGAAGGTCGGGATCGCGATCGGCATCGGCTCGATCACGCCCTGGCCGATGACGATCCGCGGCGGGCTCGACTGCGCCAGTACGGGTGCCGCCACCAGCGTCGCCACGCCAAGGGCCAGCGCCAGCAGCACACCGAAAGCTTTACTCATGGGTCTGATCATCGGCCTCATGCTCCGTTCTTTTCTATGTCATTGCCCGCGTTGGCCGCAGGAGAGAAGGGGAATTTCCCCGCTTTGGTTCCACAGTCGCGCGTCATCTTACCCGCATTCCATTCGCATCGAAGACGAAGTCCAGCACGCGCCAGGTGTCGAACTTGTCCGGAGGCAGCGGAATTCCGCCTTCGCTGTGGGTCCGGTTCACCGCGCGTTTGGCGATCGAGAAGAGATTGTCGATCGCAGTCTGGGTTGGCCCACTCGATTCCAGCAGCTCGAAATCCACCGGCCGCCCGCTCTCGTCAAAGCTCACCCGGATCACCACCATCGAGCTCAGGACATCCGTCGACGCCGCACCAAGGTTCCAACGCCGCGCGATGGCGCTGGAGATATCGCCCATCTCGCCCCCGGTCAGCGGCGGCCCCTGCGGCAGGTCCTGCCCGCCCGTGTCCGAGGCCTCCTCGACCGGCGCGTCTGTCGCCTCGCCCAAGAGCGCGTCGATGGCGTCCTGCGTCGCGGTGTCGTCCACCGGCTGCACCGTCAACTCGGACGATTCCGTCGGTTCCTCCGCAGGGGCCTCCTCGGTCGCCACTTCGGTCTCCGGCTGCGGTTCAGGCTCCGGCGCGCGCTCCGGGCGCGTCCGGGGCCGGATCGAGGTCGTCATCCCGGTCTCGGCATCCTGCTCCGCGTTCGCCTCGGTCTGGGTCACGTCCCCGGTATCCTCGGGCGCCGTCGCCTCGGTCGGCTCCTGCTGAATCACCTCTTCGGCCGCCGGGTCCTCGGACACCGCCGGTTCGGGAGTGTCCGAGGTCTCCGCCTCGGTCTCGGGCTGCACCGGATCGGGGGCGATGATCTCCTCGGCTTCCGGCGCGGGCTGGATATCGGTCGACTCCGACAGGATCGCCTGCTCCTCCTCGGCCTGAACGGCATCGGACGGCGGCGGCTCGGGAGCAGGCTCGGGCTCCGGGACCGGCTCGGGTTCGGGCGCAGGCTCGGGTTCAGGAACTGGCTCGGGCTCAGGGACGGGCTCGGGGACGGGTTCCGGCTCCACCGCCGGCTCGGGCCGCGGCTCGGGACGCACCGGGGCCGGCTCCTCGGCGGGCGTCGGCGTCGCCCCAGCCTGCAGCGCCGCGAACTCCTCGGAAGTGATCATCGAGACCGAGGTCACGATGACCTCTTCAGGCGGCGCATCCGTGAACAGCCAGTCGCCGACCACGACCCACAGGATCACTCCTATGTGCCCGATCGCCGATACAACCGTCCCCGTCTGGAACCGCGTCTCCATCCGCCTCAGCCGCCGTCGTTTCCGGTATTGGACGCAGCGCCCCCGCCAAGGCTTGGCCCCGCGGCATCGGTGACAAGGCCGATCTCGTTGAACCCGCCCGCGTTCAGGGCGCCCATCACCTGCGCCACCCGCTCATAGGGGATCGCCCCGTCCGCCCGCAGGAAGATCTTCTTCGACGTCCGCTCGGCGGCGATGGCCGTCAGCTTCGGGATCATCTCGGCATCCGACACTTCCGTAGTCTGGATCGCCAGCCGCCCATCCGCCGTGATCGTCACCGTCAGCGGCTCTTCCTGTTCCGTGGGCAGGGCCGAGGCCGCCGTCTTCGGCAGTTCCACCGGGACGCCCACCGTCAGCATCGGTGCCGCCACCATGAAGATGATCAGAAGCACCAGCATCACGTCGACCATCGGCGTGATGTTGATCTCGCTCATCGCGGCCGACCGCCCGCCGCGCCGGCGACGCCCTCCGCCGCCCGACGATCCAGAAGCCCCCATGCCCATGACTTACGAGTCCAGTTGGCGCGACAGGATCGTCGCGAATTCGTCGGCAAAGGCCTCGTAGCCCCCGACCACCCGGTCGATGTCAGCCGACAGCTTGTTGTAGAAGACCGCCGCCGGAATGGCCGCGATCAGGCCGATCCCGGTCGCAAGCAGCGCCTCGGCGATACCGGGGGCCACGACGGCCAGACTGGTGTTCTGGCTGATGGCGATCTGCTCGAAGCTGTGCTTGATCCCCCAGACCGTGCCGAACAGGCCGATGAAGGTCGCGGTCGAACCCGTGGTCGCCAGAAAGCTCAATCCCCGGTTCATCACCTCGGATTCCCGCGCGATGGCCACGTTCATCGCCCGGTCAATCCGGCTTTGCGCCCCGGCGATCAGGCCACCGTCCTGCTTGTGGCTGCGCCGCCACTCCAGCATCCCGGCGGCGAAGATCTTCTCCGATTGGCCCTGCGGCTCGGGTCCGATCTTCTCGAACAGTTCGTCCAGCGGCTCGCCCGACCAGAACGCCCGGTCGAAGATCGTCGCCTCGCCTTTCGCGCGGCGCAGCATGATGTGCTTCTGGATGATGATCGCCCAGCTCCAGAACGACATGACCATCAGCATGATCATGACGATCTTCACGGTCAGCGTGGCTTTGGCAAAAAGGGCGAACATGGAGAAATCAATCTCCTGCGCCATCGCAAGGGTTCCGGTTTCCATACGCCTGCTCTTGTTGATCGGGCCGTTTCTCGGCTCCGTTAGCGCTGATTCTAGCAAGAGTGCAGGGGGAATGCCAACACATGTCTGTGGCCGGCAGGGTTTCGCCGCTGGATGACGGCATTTGTCACCGCAACCGCAGGTTCTCCCGGCCAAGGTCCGCCACCCGCCGCGCTCCCATCAGCCGCATGTCCCGCACAAGCTCCTCGCGCATCAGACCCATCGCCCGCGCCACCCCAGGCCGCCCCGCCGCCGCCAGTGCGAACAGGTAGTAGGACCCCAGCCCCACCGCCTTCGCCCCCAGCGACAAGGCCTTCAGCACATGGTTTCCCCGGGTGAACCCGCCATCGACCAGCACATCCAGCCGGTCTCCCGCCACATCCACCACCTCGGACAGCTGGTCGAACGGCGCGCGCGTCCCGTCCAGTTGCCGACCGGAGTGGTTCGACAGGATCACCCCCGCGCAACCGATCTCGGCCGCCCGCACCGCATCCCCGGCCGCCATCACACCCTTCAGGCAGAACGGCCCGCCCCAGTCGGCCACCATCTGCGCCACATCATCCCAACCCATGTCCGGGTCCAGCATCTCGGTGAAATAGCGGCTGATCGACATCACCCCGCCGCCCAGGTCCACATCTGCCTCCAGCTGCGGCAACTGGATGCCCGGATTGCGCATATAGCCCAGCGCCCAGCCCGGCTTCAGCGCAAAGTCAAGAAGCGCCCCGGCACGGGGCCGCCGGAATGCCGAACCCGCTCCGCTTGTCGCGCTCGCGGTTGCCGCCGGTGATGCTGTCCACCGTCAGCATCATCACCTCGACCCCCGCCTCCCGCGCCGCCTGCATCATCGCCCGGTTCAGCCCCCGGTCGCGGTGGAAATAGAACTGATAGCACTGCGGATTGCGCCCCAAGGCGCGGACCGCCTGCAGGCTCACCGTACCGATGGAGGACACCCCGAACATCGTGCCCATCTCCGCCGCCACTGCGCCCGCCGCAAGCTCGCCATCGGGATGGAACACCCGCTGCAAGGCCGTCGGCGACAGGTAGACCGGCAGCTCCGGCCGCTGCCCCATCACCGTGACCGACAGGTCCACCTCCCCCACCCCGCGCAAGACGTTCGGCACCAGATCGCAGGCCTCGATCGCCGCCGCATTCCGCCGCTTCGAAACCTCGTCGTCCGCGCCACAGTCGATGTAGTCGAAGATCGGCCCCGGCACTCGCCGCCGCGCCAGCCGCCGGAAATCCTGGAAGTTGTGACAGTCCCTCAGCCGCATCGCTCCAACTCCCTGCCGGACGCCACTCGCTGCCCTCGCCCCGGTCACCCAATTCCACACCGGCCTATCATCTTTGCCCAAATATCCCCGCCGGAGGCAACGACCGTTGCCCCGGGCGCAGCGGCAGAAGACCGGGCGCCCTCACTCGGGGGAGGGGTCGGGGCATCCGCTCCGTCAGTGCAACGGCCCAGACAGCCTTGCCCTGACTTCGACCGGCAGCCGGGCCGCATGGGCGTCCTCGGTCAGGCAGACCAGCGTCACGACCGAAGCAAAAAGCCGCTCACCCCCGCGCATGACGACCTGCTCCAGCACGATCCGCGCCCCGCCCAAGGACTGCAGCTTCGTCTCCACTGTCAGGTCATCGGCAAACCTTGCCGGCCGGAGGTAATCGGCTTCCACCCGGCGCACCGCGAAGACGATCCCCTGTTCGGCCTTCAGCGCCACCTGGTCCACCCCCAGGCTCGCGACCCATTCCGTCCGGGCCCGCTCGATGAACTTCAGATAGTTGGCATAGTAGACGATCCCGGCAAGGTCGGTGTCCTCGTAGTAGACGCGGGTCTGGAACTTGTGCGGGGTCATGCAGATGTCCTTGCGGCCTCGACCCGCAGGCTAGGGCGGCGGCTCCGGGCTCGCAAGCCGTTAACAGATCCTGAACGCCCGCGGACAACCCCTTGAAATCCCTGCCCGCCTTCCCCTGCCCACGCGTGGACAGACTCAGACCGGCCTGACCCGCGCCGCTAGCCGCAGGGCATGGGCCGGATCGCGCGCCATGACTGGCATCACCGCGTCATAGCCTGCCCGGATCACCGCCCCGATCTCGGGCCGCAGGATCACCCGCTCCCCCACCCGCGCGAGGGGCGAAGTTCCGTCGAAGGCCCGGTCCGACCACAGAAGCACCGTCTGCACCGCCTGGGCCAGCGCCAGCGTCTCCGCCTCCATCGCGGCCAGCGCGGCATCCATTTTCAGGAAGACAAAGGCCGCCTTGATCGCCCCGTCCCGGTCAAACCGGAATATCCGGTACTGGTTCGCCCCCGCCGCCTCTAGCTTCTCCACCAGCGCGGGCAACTCCGGCACCAGCCGCCCCAGGTCCGGCACCTCCAGCAGCTCACCCCAGTCGCGGAAGCAGAACACCATCAGGTTCGCCCCCAGCTCCGGGTCCGTCTCGGCCATCCTGTGCGCGGCCAGCACCACCACCGCCTCGAAGGCCCCTTTGAAGACGCGCAGGCTTGCATCGTCCACTCCGAAGACCACCGGCACGATGGGCCGCCCCCAGCGGGCAAACAGGTACTGCCCGTCACTGCGGGTGAACAACGCCTCGATCTCGCCCGGCTCCATGCCCGTCCGTCCCCGTCCTACTTGCCCCCGAACAGGTCCGCCTGCCCCGGCACTTTCGGAGCCTCCAGCCCCAAATGCCGCCAGGCCTTCTGTCCCAGCATCCGCCCGCGTGGCGTGCGCAGGATCAGTCCCTGCTGCAGAAGGTAGGGCTCGATCACCTCCTCGATCGCATCCCGCGGCTCCGACAGGGCCGCCGCGATGGTCTCGACCCCCACCGGCCCGCCGCCATAGTTCTCGGCCAGAAGCACCAGATACCGCCGGTCCGCCCCGTCCAGCCCCAGGTTGTCCACCCCGAGCCGCGTCAGCGCCCGATCCGCCAGCGCGCGGCTGATCCGCCCACCCTCCTCGACCAGAGCGAAATCCACCACCCGCCGCAGCAATCTCCCCGCGATCCGGGGCGTCCCGCGCGCGCGCCGCGCAATCTCGCGACACCCCTCGGCCTCCGCCTGCACCCCCATCAACCGCGCCCCGCGCGTGACGATCTCGAACAGCTCTGCCTCGCTGTAGAACTCGAGCCGCGTCGGGATCCCGAACCGGTCCCTTAGCGGGGTAGTCAACAACCCCAGCCGCGTCGTCGCGCCCACCAGCGTGAACGGCTGCAAGTCGATCCGCACCGTCCGCGCCGCGGGGCCTTCGCCGATCACCAGATCCAGCGCGAAGTCCTCCAGCGCCGGGTACAGCACTTCCTCCACCACCGGGGACAGCCTGTGAATTTCGTCGATGAACAGCACGTCGCGCGGCTCCAGGTTGGTCAGGCTCGCCGCCAGGTCCCCCGGCTTGGCCAGAACCGGCCCCGATGTCATCCGGAACCCCACCCCCAACTCCCGCGCCATGATCTGCGCCAG
>JAIXSA010000107.1 GCA_027484915.1 Paracoccaceae bacterium
AGGTGCGGCCCGGCATCGAGAATGCCAAGCGCCATGCCGCGTTCCTCGATGTTCATGTGGTAGGTGTCGAGATGGATGAAGATGTTGTCCGCGCCGACCTTCTCGATCATCTCCACGGCCTGCCAGCCCGTGTTGACGATGTGGTTTTCGTAGCGGTTCACCGGTTCGATTCCGAAGGCGATTCCCAGCTTCCTGGCATGGGCCGCCGAAGCGCCAAGGACGCGAGCCACGTTGTCGCGTTCCTGTTCCGACGGTGGCAGACCGGTCCGCTCGCCGATCCCGCCGTAGGTGACGCCGGTCAGGGCCTGGGCACCGATGGCCGCGCATTGGTCCAGCGCGTGGGTGAGGAAGGCGATGGCCGCCTCAGGATCCGAAGAGGCGCGCTTGCCCTCAGGCAGGCCAAGGGAACAGACGGCGGGCATTCCCTCGCGGTCGAGAAGGCGGCGCGAGTGGTCGGTATCGACCTTGTCGGGCGACAGAAGGGCGATCTCGATGAAGTCGAAGCCAAGCGCCTTGCAGGCGGTGACGGCGCGTTCGGCCCCCACCGGATCCCAGGCCATCGTCCACATCGAGGTATGGACCCCAAATCCCTTCATGTCGCTTCCCCTTCGCGCAGGCCGTCTGGCCGGCAGACTGGGGCAGGGCGGGCAGTCTGACAAGCCGCTTCGCCAAAGGGGCTGCGCCAATTTGACCATGTTGACGGGCGGGGCATTGTGGCATCCTGCCCTCAAGCCTTTTGAGGATACGTCATGCTCCGGATTTCGCGTCGCCATCTTCTCCTGTCAGGTATCGCCGCTGCTGCGTATCCGGTGATTCCCGCGGATGCAGCCGTCGAAGAAACCGTGATCCATGTCCGCAAGGACCCCGACTGCAGCTGCTGCTCCGCCTGGATAAAGATCGTCGAGACGGCAGGCTTTCCCGTGACGGTCGAGATGCTGCCACCCGCAGACCTCGCCGCGTTCAAGGTCGCCCGGGGTATCCCGCAGGCAATGGCCTCGTGCCACACCGCCGAAGCGGGCGGCTACCTGATCGAGGGCCACGTGCCAGTAGCCGACCTGCGCCGCCTGCTGGCCGAAATGCCCGATGCCCTGGGCCTTGCGGTGCCCGGCATGCCCTGGGGCTCACCCGGCATGGGTCCCGAGGCCGAGCGTGAGGCCTATGACGTCCACCTCATCGCCCGCGACGGAAGCACCACGCTCTTCTCCAGCTACCCCGCCGCCTGAGCCTTTCCGACCCCGGCGCCGGGTGGTAAGCCTTCCCCAAACGGGAGGACACGATGGACAAGGTGGCACTGATCACGGCGGGCGGCTCGGGCATGGGCGCGGCGGCGGCACGCAGGCTGGCGGCGGATGGCTACCGGGTGGGCATCCTGTCGTCCTCCGGCAAGGGCGAGGCTCTGGCGGCGGAACTGGGCGGCGTGGGCGTCACCGGATCGAACCAGAATGCCGACGACGTGGCCCGGGTCGTCGATGCGGTCATGGCCAAGTGGGGCCGGATCGACGTGCTGGTCAACAGCGCCGGCCACGGACCCCGGAAACCGCTCCTCGACCTCACCGACGCCGACTGGCAGGGCGGCATGGACGTCTACTTCCTCTCCGCAGTCCGCCCGATCCGCCTGGTGACCCCGATCATGCAGGCGCAGAAGTCCGGCTCGATCATCAACATCTCGACCGCCTGGGCCTTCGAGCCGTCGCCGATGTTCCCGACTTCGGCCGTCGCGCGGGCGGGCCTTGCCGCCTTCACCAAGATCTTCGCCGACACCTACGCCGCCGAGGGCATCCGCATCAACAACATCCTTCCCGGCTGGATCGACAGCCTTCCCGCGACCGAGGAACGCCGCCAGTCCGTGCCGATGGGCCGCTACGGCAAGGCCGAGGAGATCGCCGCCACCGTGGCCTTCCTCGCCTCGGACGGTGCGGGCTACATCACCGGCCAGAACCTCCGCGTCGACGGCGGGATCACCCGCAGCGTCTGAGCGTTGCATGCGAAGCGCCCTCGGGTTATCCCCGAGAAAACAGGTTGGGGGTAACATGAGCCGCGCATTCGTCTTCCCAGGGCAGGGCGCCCAGACCATCGGCATGGGCAAAGCCTTGGCAGAGGCCTATCCGGCCGCCAAAGCCGTCTTCGACGAGGTTGACGCCGCCCTGGGCGAAAAGCTGTCCGCGCTCATCTGGGACGGCGACATCGCCGACCTGACGCTGACGAAAAACGCCCAGCCCGCGCTGATGGCCACCTCCATCGCCGCCCTCCGCGCGCTGGAGGCCGAAGGCTTCGGCATCGACCAGGCCAGCTTCGTCGCAGGCCATTCGCTTGGCGAATACTCCGCCCTCTGCGCCGCGGGCTCGCTGACCCTGTCCGACACCGCCCGTCTCCTCCGCATCCGGGGCCAGGCGATGCAAGAGGCTGTGCCGGTTGGCGTCGGCGCGATGGCCGCCCTCCTTGGTCTCGACTTCGAGACCGCCACCGCCGTCGCCGCCGAGGCCGCCCAGGGCGAGGTCTGCCAGGCCGCCAACGACAACGACCCCGCCCAGGTGGTCGTTTCTGGCCACAAGGGCGCCGTCGAACGCGCGCTGGAGATCGCCAAAGCCAAGGGTGCGAAACGTGCCCTGCTCCTTCCCGTCTCCGCCCCGTTCCACTGCGCCCTGATGCAGCCCGCCGCCCATGTGATGGCCGAGGCGCTGGCCGCCGTCCCGATCGCCAAGCCCCGCGTGCCCGTCGTCGTCAACGTCCGCGCCGAGGCGGTGATGGAGCCTGACCGCATCCTTGACCTTCTGATCGCCCAGGTCACCGGGTCGGTCCGCTGGCGGGAAAGCGTTCTCTGGATGGAAAAGGCCGGGGTCACCGAGTTCTGGGAAATCGGCGCAGGCAAGGCCCTGTCCGGCATGATCAAGCGCATCGCCGCTAACGCCACCACCCGCGCCATCGGCACGCCCGACGACATCGCCGCCCTTAAGGCGTGAAGGAGAGACCAATGTTCGATCTGACCGGCAAATCCGCCCTTGTCACAGGCGCATCGGGCGGCATCGGCGCCGACATCGCCCGCGTCCTGCACGCCGCCGGGGCAACTGTGGGCCTTTCTGGTACCCGCGTGGAACCGCTGGAGGCGCTGGCGTCAGAGCTTGGCAGCCGCGCTCACGTGCTTCCTTGCAACCTGTCGAACCCCGAGGACGTCGAAAGCCTGGTGAAACGCGCGACCGAGTTGATGGGGGCGGTGGACATCCTGGTCAACAATGCCGGGATCACCAAGGACGGCCTTGCCATGCGCATGTCGGACGAGGACTGGCAGTCGGTGATCGACGTGAACCTGACCGCGACCTTCCGCCTGTGTCGCGCGGCGATCCGGGGGATGATGAAGGCCCGCTGGGGCCGCATCGTGAACATCTCCTCCGTCGTGGGCACAACCGGGAACGCGGGCCAGGTGAACTATGCCGCCTCCAAGGCCGGGATGGTCGGCCTGTCGAAGTCGCTCGCGGCCGAGGTGGCAAGCCGTGGGATCACGGTGAACTGCGTGGCCCCCGGCTTCATCGAAACCGCGATGACCGGCAAGCTGAACGACCAGCAGCGTGCGGCGATCCTGGGCGTTGTCCCGGCCGGTCGGATGGGCCAGCCGCAGGAAATCGCCGCGGCCGTGCTGTATCTCGCGTCGCCCGAAGCCGCCTATGTCACGGGTGCGACGCTGCACGTGAATGGCGGCATGGACATGGTTTGACACTGGTGGAGCGCAAGTCAGGTTAAAGCGTTTGCCATAACCTGCGACCCTTGCTATAGGCGCGCAGGATTGAGGCCCGGGAAACGGGCGGAACGAAAAGGCCGGGATTGACCTGCCAAAGATAGAGGAACGGACATGAGCGACATCGCTGATCGCGTGAAGAAGATCGTCGTCGAGCATCTGGGCGTCGAAGCCGACAAGGTGACGGAATCGGCCTCGTTCATCGACGACCTGGGTGCGGACTCGCTCGACACCGTCGAGCTGGTCATGGCTTTCGAGGAAGAGTTCGGGATCGAGATCCCCGATGACGCCGCCGAGACCATCCAGACCTTCGGCGACGCGGTGAAGTTCATCTCGGAAGCCGCCTGAGCCATTCGTCCTTCGTGGGACAGCAAGGCACCCTTCGGGGTGCCTTTTGCTTTTGGCGCGGCACACGGAGTGCGCATCTCACTAAAGGATTTGCAAATCCATCAAAGGATCCTGGTTCCTGCCCAGTCGGCAGTGTTCGGTTTCGACGGACGCCACTTGCTGGTAGTTAGGCAGGATCGTCCACCTTACGTTTTCGGCGCCTCTCGCCTTACCGCTCTCGCCCTGCCTTGCCAGCCCCGGTTCCGCACGCCAGTCTGAACCACTCACAGGAGGCTCGGATGACCGGCAACACCGCACTTGGCACGATGTTCGGCGCGGCGAACGTGGACACCTTCATGGGCCTGCCCCATTGCCGTGACCTGTCGCGCCTGTCGGCGAAGATTGCGCTGATCGGGGCTGACGGCTGTACGCCCTATCCGTCGGTAGGCTTCTATTGTGCGGGTGGTCCGGCGGCAATCCGGGCGGCTGGGGCGGCTTATGCGGCGAACCTTGCGCACATGCACTTCGACCTCGGCGGTCCGGTCTTTCCGGGGGGCGTCTCGGCGGTGGATGCGGGTGACCTGCCGCAGGACCTGAATGACGCGGCGGGGAACCGGGCGCGGATCTTCGGGGCGGTCAGCCAGATCCTTGACCAAGGCGGGGTGCCGGTGCTGATCGGCGGCGATGACAGCCTGCCGATCCCGATGCTCGAGGCCTACGGCGCGCGGGGGAACGGGTACACCATCCTGCAGATCGACGCGCATGTCGACTGGCGGGATGAGGTGCAGGGAGAGCGGCTCGGCCTCTCTTCGACCATGCGCCGGGCGTCCGAGATGGACCACATCGAAGCGATCATTCAGGTTGGCCAGCGTGGCATTGGCTCGGCCCGGCTGCAGGATGTGGCGGACGCGGAAAGCTGGGGCGTGGGCTTCGTTCCGGCGGGAGAGGTCGCGCGATACGGGCTGTCGCGGGCGCTGGACATGGTGGCCGAAGGTGCGGAGGTGATCGTCTGTCTCGACCTGGATGCATTGGACCCAAGCGTGATGCCTGCGGTGATCGGCCGGACCGCCGGGGGACTTGGCTACTGGCAGGTGCTGGAGCTGATCGCGGGCGTGGCCGAAAAGGGGCGCATCGTCGGCTTCGACATGGTGGAGTTCATGCCCTCGCGGGACATCGACGGGCAGGGCGCGGCGGTCGCCGCGCAGCTTCTGGCAGCCGTCATGGGGATCCTGGCGCGTCAGGGATAAGCGTTAACCGATCCTGAACGTCGGCATCCAAGCCACTGATTTCACTGTCTCTGAAAAAGTGTCCACGCGCGGCGCACCTCTTTACCCCGCCGATCCGCCCGCCCCAAGGTTGCGCGGGTTCGGGGGGCCGTGTATCACCCTGAAAAAGCCTGATCCCTGGGAGGAAGAGCATGCGTCGCGTCGTGGTCACCGGTCTTGGAATGGTCACCCCCCTGGCTTGCGGGGTCGAGGAGACCTGGAGCCGCCTGATCGCCGGGCAGTCCGGTGCCGGGACGATCACCAAGTTCGACAGCTCGAACGTCGTGACCCAGTACGCCTGCGAGATCCCGCGTGGTGACGGCAGCGACGGGACCTTCAACCCCGACGACTGGATGGAGCCGAAAGAGCAGCGCAAGGTCGACGATTTCATCATCTACGGGATGGCCGCCGCCGTGCAGGCCGTGCGGGACGCCGGGTGGGACGACATCCCGGAAGAGGAGAAGCTGCGGACCGGGGTGATGATCGGCTCGGGGATCGGCGGGCTGAACTCGATCGCCGAGACCGCGGTCTTGATCAAGGAGAAGGGTCCGAAGCGGGTCTCGCCGTTCTTCATTCCCGGCGCGCTGATCAACCTCGTCTCTGGCCAGGTCTCGATCCGGTTCGGCTTCAAGGGGCCGAACCATGCCGTCGTCACCGCCTGCTCGACCGGGGCTCATGCCATCGGTGACGCGGCGCGGCTGATCATGTGGGGGGATGCCGACGTGATGGTGGCGGGCGGGGCGGAGAGCCCCATCTCGGAAATCGGCATCGCCGGCTTCAACGCCTGCAAGGCCTTGTCCACGAAGCGCGCGGACGAGCCGCAGAAGGCCAGCCGCCCCTATGACGCCGACCGCGACGGCTTCGTGATGGGCGAGGGCGCGGGCTGCGTCGTGCTGGAGGAATACGAACACGCCAAGGCCAGGGGCGCAAAGATCTACTGCGAAGTGTTGGGCTATGGGCTGTCCGGCGACGCCTACCACATCACCGCGCCGTCAGAGGACGGGGATGGCGGCTATCGCAGTATGGCCGCAGCGCTGAAGCGGGCTGGGCTGGAGGCAAAGAACATCGACTACATCAACGCCCACGGGACCAGCACGATGGCCGATACCATCGAGCTTGGCGCGGTGGAGCGTCTGCTGGGCGATCATGCCGCGAAGGCCACGATGTCCTCGACAAAGTCGTCCATCGGGCACCTTCTGGGGGCGGCAGGCGCGGTGGAGGCAATCTTCTGCGTGTTGGCGATCCGCGATCAGGTGGCGCCTCCGACGATCAACCTGGACAACCCGGCGGTGACGCCGAAGCTGGACCTGGCCGCGAACAAGGCGGTGAAGCGCAAGATTGACGTGGCCCTGTCGAACAGCTTCGGCTTCGGCGGGACGAATGCGAGCCTTGTCCTCGGCAAGGTGCGCTGACCCATGTGGCGGTCCGTCGCCTCGAACGCGCTGACGCTGTTCATCGTTATCCTGGTCGCGATGGCGGCCTTGGTCGCCTGGGGTCGGAACGAGTTCGTCGCTCCCGGGCCGCTGGCGGAACCGATCTGCCTGCAGGTCGAGCGGGGCGCGAGCCTTGCGGCAGTGAGCCGCAACCTGGAGGAGCGGGGGGCGATCACCGACGCCCGTATATTCCGGATCGGCGCCGAGTATTCGGACCGGGCGAATGACCTGAAATTCGGCAGCTACATGGTCCCGGCCAATGCCAGCATGTCGCAAGTGCTTGAGGCGATCACGGCAAGCGGGCGGTCGACCTGCGGGCGTGACCTGAACTTCCGCATTGGCGTGACAAAGGCCGATGTGGTCCTGAGCGAGTTGGACCTTGCCAGCAACAGTCTGACCGAAGTGGCGCGGTTTGACGCCGGCGTCGAGCCGCTGCCGCCGGAGTATCTGGAGGTCTCGGACGACCCAGCGCTGGTCCTTCGCATAACGGTGGCTGAGGGCGTAACCAGTTGGCAGGTGGTGGACGCCTTGAAGAAGGCCGATTTCCTGCAGGGCGCGCTAGAGACGGTGCCGCCCGAGGGCTCGCTTGCGCCGGGGGGGTACGAGGTCGAACGCGGCGCCGAACGTGGGTCGATCATCGCCGAGATGACCGAGCGTCAATCGTCCGTGCTGGCGGAGGCCTGGGCGAGCCGGGTCGAGGGGCTGCCCTATGACACCCCGGAAGAGGCGCTGATCATGGCGTCGATCATCGAGAAGGAAACCGCTATCGCCGAGGAGCGGGGCCGGGTGGCAAGTGTCTTCATCAACCGTTTGCAGCAGGGGATGCGGCTGCAGACCGACCCGACGGTGATCTACGGGATCACCAAAGGTGAGGGTGTGCTGGGCCGGGGCCTGCGGCAAAGCGAACTGCGTCGCGAGACGCCCTACAACACCTATGTCATCGATGGCCTGCCCCCGACCCCGATCGCGAACCCTGGTGCCGAGGCGATCCGGGCGGCGGTAAACCCGGACCAGTCGGACTATCTCTTCTTCGTTGCGGACGGCACCGGCGGGCACGCATTTGCCAGGACGCTGGAAGAGCACAATGAGAACGTCGCCCGCTGGCGCAAGATCGAGGCTGATCAGGGCGCGGCTGAAGAAGGCGGTGTTCAGGGAGAGTGACAGTTAACGGTTCGTGAAGGTTGCGTACTTGCAAGCCTTTGATAATGCTGTATTTTGCTTGACTTTCCGCGCGGTCTGATGTAGACATCGTGGCATGCTAGAAGAAGTGTCGAAGCGGCCCGGGGGTGACCCTGCTGGCCGCTTTTTCATTTCCTTCGTGCGGGGGCAGCATGAGGGGGTGTCGGGACCAGATGACGGTAAGGTTCACGGGGGACGTGCCCACGCCAGAGGATGTCCTGGGGGTCACGGAGCGGCTGTACGAAGAGGCGGTCATCGAGCTTGAGCGGACGATGACCGCACTGAAGGCCGGGGAATTCAATGAAGTGAAGGCGGCACAGGCAGCGATCCGCGATCTTCGCGAGACCGCACAGCATGTGCTGCGGGAAAGGGGCAAAGTTGACCAACTCCGCAAGCAGATTGCCGGCCACGTCGGAGCCGGGGGGGCACTCGACCTTGACGAGGCCCGAGCTGAAATCGGGCGCCGCCTGGCTTGCCTCCGCCACGTCGGAGGAAGTGGATGAGTTTCTTTCGGGGTTAAGCCAGAACGCGCTGCTGTCGCTGCCCTGGGTGTTCGAGTTCTGGGCGCTGCCGCATCAGTTGCCGCCGCGGGGGGCCTGGAAAACCTGGGTCATCATGGGCGGACGCGGGGCAGGCAAGACGCGGGCCGGGTCGGAATGGGTGCGCTGCCAGGTCGAGGGCGCGGGGCCGTTGGACCCCGGCAAGTGCAAGCGGGTGGCGCTGGTTGGTGAGACTGTGGATCAGGTGCGCGATGTGATGGTGCTGGGGGAGAGCGGGATTGTCGCGTGTTCTCCGCCTGACCGGAAGCCGGAGTGGCTTGCGTCGAAAAACCAGCTTCTGTGGCCGAATGGCGCGATGGCGCAGGTGTTCTCGGCGCATGAGCCCGAGGCGATGCGGGGCCCGCAGTTCGACGCGGCCTGGGCGGATGAATTGGGTAAGTGGAAGAAGGGTGGCGAGGCCTGGGATCAGCTGCAGTTCGCGCTGCGGCTGGGGCGGAACCCGCAGGCGGTGGTGACGACGACGCCGCGCAATGTGGGAGTGCTGAAGGCGATCCTGAAGAACCCGTCGTCGGTGATTACGCATGCGCCCACGGAGGCGAACCGGGCCTATCTTGCAGAAAGCTTCCTGGCGGAAGTGCAGGCCCGCTATGGCGGGACGAAGTTCGGGCGGCAGGAGCTGGAGGGCATCCTGATCGAGGAGGCGGATGGGGCGTTATGGACCTCTGCCATGCTGGAGGCTGCGCGTGTGGATGAGGTGCCGGTGTTCAACCGGGTGGTGGTGGCGGTGGACCCGCCGGTGACCAGCATGAAGTCGAGCGATGAGTGCGGGATCATCGTGGTCGGCGCGGATACGCGGGGCGAGCCGAAGGATTGGCGCGCGGTGGTGCTGGAGGATGCCTCGGTGAAGGGGGCTACTCCGGAAGGCTGGGCGCGGGCGGCGCTGGCGGCAATGGAGCGGCATGGGGCGGACCGGCTGGTGGCCGAGGTGAACCAGGGCGGCGATCTGGTGGAGCGGCTGGTTCGGATGATCGACCCCTTAGTGCCGTATCGGGGCGTGCATGCGACACGGTCGAAGATGCTGCGGGCCGAGCCGGTGGCCGCTTTGTATGAGCAGGGCCGGGTCCGCCATGTGCGGGGTCTGGGGGCCTTGGAAGAGCAGATGGGCAAGATGACGGCGGTGGGCTGGCAGGGGTCGGGCTCGCCTGACCGGCTGGATGCGCTGGTCTGGGCGCTGACGGACCTGATGCTGGGGGCGTTGCATGGCGGCCGCCCCAGCGTTCGGTCGCTTTAACGGATTTAGGGAATTCACGGGTCATATGGCCGGGCGCATCAGGGGGCCCGGGTCAGTCGGGCACGGTCCCGGGGCATGGAGGAGTGCGAGGATGGTCTTCGATTTTCTGCGGAAGGCGCCGGTAGAGGCGGTTCCGGAACGCAAGGCCTCGGCCGTGGGTCGGGTGATCGCCTGGGGCAATGCGGGCCGCGTGGCCTGGAGCCCGCGGGATACGGCCAGCCTGACGCGGACGGGGTTCCAGGGGAACCCGGTGGGCTTCCGTGTGGTGCGGCTGATCGCCGAGGCGGCGGCGGCGCTGCCCTTGGTCTGCCAGACGCACGAGCAGCGGTTTGACACGCATCCGGTGCTGGACCTGATCAGCCGCCCCAACGGCGCGCAGGGGCGGGCGGAGTTTCTGGAGGCGGTTTATGGCTACCTTCTGTTAGCCGGGAACGCCTATGTCGAGGCGGTGCCGGGGGTAACGTCGGTGCCGGGTGAGCTGCATGTGCTGCGGTCGGACCGGATGAACCTGGTGCCGGGCGCGGATGGCTGGCCGGTGGCCTATGACTACACGGTCAGCGGGCGGACGCATCGGTACGACGTGACGGGGGAGTTCAGCCCGATCTGCCATCTGAAGACCTTCCACCCGCAGGACGACCACTATGGGTTCTCGCCGATGCAGGCGGCGGCGGTTGCCGTGGACGTGCATAACTCGGCGTCGTCCTGGTCGAAGGCGCTGCTGGACAATGCGGCGCGGCCTTCGGGGGCGATTGTCTACCGGGGCGCGGATGGGGCGGCCTCGCTTTCGTCGGACCAGTACGAGCGGCTGGTGAGCGAGATGGAGGCGCACCATCAGGGGGCCCGCAATGCCGGTCGGCCGATGCTGCTGGAGGGAGGCCTCGACTGGAAGCCGATGGGGTTCTCGCCGTCGGACATGGAGTTCCAGAAGACCAAGGAAGCGGCGGCGCGGGAGATCGCGATTGCCTTCGGTGTGCCGCCGATGCTGCTGGGGATCCCGGGCGACGCGACCTATTCGAACTATCAGGAGGCCAACCGGGCCTTCTACCGGCTGACGGTGCTGCCGCTGGCGACGAAGGTGATGGCGGACCTCGCACATTGGCTATCGCGGTTCGCGGGTGAAGCGGTGGAACTGAAGCCCGACCTGGATCAGGTGCCTGCGCTGGCGTCGGAGCGGGACCAGCAATGGGCACGCGTCTCGGCGGCGGAGTTCCTGACCACGGCTGAGAAGCGGATGCTTCTCGGTCTGCCGAAGCTGGCGGAGGAGGAATGACGGCACGGCGCGGGGAAGGCGGGTCGCGCTTTGTCTACGACAGTTTCGACGCCGCCGCCGCGCGGATCGAGGCGAACGAACGGGTCGCGGACGAGCGCTGGCAGGCGCTGGAATACCGGCTGGGGCTGATCGAAGCCACGCTGGAGCGGCTGGAGAAACGGATCTGGGTCGGCGTCTACGGTGTGGCGGCGTTCCTTTTGGCGCAGATGGCTGAGACGGTCATCCAGGCAGCGATGAGGTGAGGCGATGAGCGATTACGGAGCACCGGAGCGGAAGTTCCAGCAGGCCGAAGCGGGCCTGGTGGTGACGGAAGGCCACGTGGTCGAGGGATACGCCTCGCTGTTCGGCAAGACCGACCAGGGCGGCGATATCGTGCAGAAGGGCGCCTATGCGGCGAGCCTCAAGCGGCTGGCAGGACGCGGGGGCCGGGTCAAGATGCTGTGGCAGCATGATCCGGGCCAGCCGATCGGTGTCTGGGACGAGGTGCGCGAGGATGCGACAGGCCTCTGGGTTAAGGGGCGCATCCTGACCGAGGTGGAGAAGGGGCGCGAAGTGGCGGCGCTGGTCCAGGCGGGGGCGATTGACGGGCTGTCCATTGGCTACCGGACGGTCAAGGCGGAACGTGACGGCAAGGGCAAGCGCCTGTTGTCGGAGTTGGAGCTTTGGGAGGTCTCGCTGGTGACCTTCCCGATGCTTTCCGAGGCGCGGGTCGCGGCCAAGGCGGATGCCCTGGACGACGACTGGCGCGACATGGCGGCGGTCTTCGAGGACGCGCGCCGCAGTCTGGCCGGGCGATAGCGCGGCGTCCCAACTGACAACAAGAAGGATGACGAGATGACCGAGACGAAGGCTCGGGCCGGGGAAGCTATGCCCCAAGCCCAGACTCCGGCCGCCGAGGCGAAGGCGGCCATGACCGGGTTCCTGACTGAGTTCAATCGCTTTCAGGACGAAGTGAAATCAACGCTGAAACATCAGGAAGAGCGACTGACCATGCTGAACGCAAAGACGATGTCCTATGGCCGCCCGGCGCTTTCGGCCCGTGCGGAGGTCGAGGCCCCGCATCAGAAGGCGTTCAACGCCTATCTGCGGACCGGCGACGACGACGGCCTGCGCGGCCTGTCCCTGGAAAGCAAGGCGCTGTCGACGGCGGTCGCCGCTGACGGCGGCTACCTAATCGACCCACAGACCGCGGACCGCATCCGGTCGATGCTGTTCGCGACCTCGTCTCTGCGGTCCATCGCCAATGTCGTGCAGGTCGATGCGTCGTCGTTCGACGTGATCGTCGACCGTTCGGAAGTGGGTTCGGGCTGGGCCACCGAGACCGGTGCCACCACCGAGACCGCGACCCCGGTGATCGAGCGCATCTCGATCAAGCTGCACGAGCTGGCTGCGATGCCCAAGGCCAGCCAGCGCCTCTTGGATGACAGTGCCTTCGACGTCGAAGGCTGGCTCGCCGAGAAGATCGCCACCCGCTTCATCCGCGCCGAGGCTGCGGCCTTCATCAACGGCGACGGCGTGGACAAGCCGAAGGGCATCCTGCTGCCCGCCAAGGTGGCGAACGCGTCGTGGACCTGGGGCAGCCTGGGCTACATCCCCACTGGCGCGGCGGCGGATTTCGCCACCACCAACGCGGTCGACTGCATCGTCAACCTGGTCTACGCGCTGGGCGCCGACTACCGCGCCAATGCGGCCTTCGTGATGAACTCGAAGACCGTGGGCGCGGTGCGCAAGATGAAGGACGCGGACGGCCGCTTCATGTGGTCGGACGGTCTGGCGGCGAACGAGCCGGCGCGTCTGATGGGCTATCCGGTACTGGTGTCGGAAGACATGCCCGACGTGGGTGCCAACACCTATCCCATCGCCTTCGGCGACTTCCGCGCGGCTTACACCATCGCGGAACGCCCGGACCTGCGGATCCTGCGTGACCCGTTCTCGGCCAAGCCGAACGTCCTGTTCTACGCCAACAAGCGCGTGGGCGGCGACATCACCGACTACTCGGCCATCAAGCTGCTGAAAGTCGCCGTGTCGTGATGACCCTGGCCCGGTCCCTTCGGGGGCCGGGCCGACCCGAAGCCCCATGTCCCGGCCGCTGGCGGAGATCAGATCATGATGTTGACCGAAGAAACCCCGGTGCCGTCGCTGGCCCTGCCGGTGGAAGAGATGAAGGACCATCTGCGGATGGGGTCTGGCTTTGCCGATGATGGGCTGCAGGACGGGCTGATCGAAACCTGCCTTCGCGCGGCGCTGGCCGCCATCGAGGTGCGGATCGGCAAGATGCTGTTCCAGCGCCGGTTCCTGTGGGTGCTGGAGTGCTGGCGCGAGGAGGAGCAGGCGCTGCCGGTGTCGCCGGTGTCGGGGATCGTGAGCCTGACCCTGGTCGATGCGGCGGGGGCAGAGGTTGTCGCGGCTTCGACCAGCTATCGGCTGGTCAAGGACCTGCATCGGCCGCGGCTTGTGGGCAAGGGCACGGCGCTGCCGACGATCCCGAGCGACGGGATGGCGAAGGTCCTGTTCGACGCAGGTTTTGGACCGGCCTGGACGGACATCCCGGTCGACCTGCGGCAGGCCGTGCTGCTTCTGGCCGGTGAGTTCTACGAGCACCGCCATGACGACGGTGCGCAGACCGCGGGGCTGCCTTTCGGGGTGGTGACGCTGATCGAGCGCTGGCGGACGGTGCGCATCCTGGGCGGGGGCAAGAAATGAATGCCCCGCATCTAAACCGCGCCATGGTTCTGGAAGGGGTCGTACGGACCCCGGACGGGGCGGGTGGATTTACCGAGGCCTGGACCGCGCTGGGCACGCTGTGGGCCGAGGTTCTGCCGGGGTCCGGCAGTGACACGCTGGGCGAAGAGCGGATGCTGTCGGCGGTGCCGTACCGGATAACGGTGCGGGGGGCCCCGACCGGCGCGCCCTCGCGTCCCAAGGCGGGGCAGAGGTTCCGAGAGGGAACGCGCCTGTTCTGGATCCAGGCGGTCACCGAGCGCGACCAGTTCGGCCGCTATCTGACCTGTTTTTCCCGCGAGGAGGTGCCGAAATGAGCTATGGCGCAGCACCCGCCCTGCAGACGGCGGTGTTCCAGCGGCTGTCGACCTGGGCCCCGCTGGCGGGCGTGGCGATCTATGACGCGGTGCCGCCGAACGTGACCGGGACCTTCGTCCTGATCGGCCCCGAAGAGGCGCGCGACCAGTCCGACAAGTCCGGAGCGGGGGCCGAGCATCAGATGGTGATCAGCGTGATAACCGATGCGACGGGGTTCCTGTCGATCAAGACCATCGCGGCCAGCATCTCGGACGCGCTGATCGGGGCGCCCCTGCCGCTGAGCCGGGGTTCGCTGGTCAGCCTGTTCTTCCTGCGGGCCACCGCGCGCCGCATCGAAGAGGGCGAGACGCGGCGGATCGACCTGACCTTCCGGGCGCGAGTGCAACTCTGACGTCCTTGAGACACCTTCCATACGGAGAGCGAACATGGCTGTGCAAAGCGGCAAGGATCTGCTGATCAAGATCGACCAGACGGGGGACGGCCAGTTCGTCACCATCGCGGGGCTGCGGGCCACGCGGATCAGCTTCAACACGGAATCGGTGGACGTCACCAGCCTGGAAAGCCAGGGCGGCTGGCGCGAGCTGCTAGCGGGGGCCGGGGTGAAGTCGGCCGCAATCTCGGGTTCCGGCGTGTTCCGGGACGAGAACACCGATGAGCGCGCGCGCCAGGTGTTCTTCAATGGCGAAATCCCCGACTTTCAGGTGGTGATCCCGAGCTTTGGCGTGATCGAGGGGCCATTCCAGATCACCTCGATCGAGTATTCGGGAAGCCACAACGACGAGGCCAGCTACGAGATGGCGATGGCGTCAGCGGGTGCCCTGACGTTCACGGCGCTCTGATGGCGAACCCCTGGGCGGGCGAGGTCGCGATTGTCCTGGACGGTCAGCGCCACGTTGCGAAGCTGACCTTGGGTGCGCTGGCCGAGCTGGAGGACATGCTTGAGACCGGGTCGCTGCTGGACCTGGTGCAGCGGTTCGAGGAGCGGCGCTTTTCGACGCGCGACGTGCTGGCGCTGATCGTGGCCGGTTTGCGGGGCGGCGGCTGGCAGGGGACGGCGGCGGACCTTTTGCGGGTCGAGATTGGCGGCGGTCCGGTCGAGGCGGCGCGGGCGGCGGCGGAGTTGCTGGCCCGGGCTTTCTCGTTGCCCGGCGAGTCATGAGCGGGATCGACTGGCGCGGGCTGATGCA
This sequence comes from Paracoccaceae bacterium, assembly GCA_027484915.1. Classification (GTDB taxonomy): domain Bacteria; phylum Pseudomonadota; class Alphaproteobacteria; order Rhodobacterales; family Rhodobacteraceae; genus Tabrizicola. The sequence continues at coordinate 15,222 of JAIXSA010000107.1, forward strand.
GGCGGGCCTGCACGGCCTGGGCCTGGAGCCTGCGGTGTTCTGGCGGCTCACGCCGGTGGAATTGAAGATCATGCTGGGGCGGGAAGGTTTGGTCCCGCCCCTGACACGCGCGCGACTGGCGGAATTGGCGGCGGCGTTCCCGGATGTGAGGAAGGATCAGGGCGATGGCGGATATCGGAACGATGCAGGAGCAACTTCAGGCGCTTGAGGCGCAGCTGGGTTCTTCGGTGTCGATGGTGGCGGCGTTCGACGGTGAACTGTCCCGGATGCGGGAGACGATGATCTTCACCGGCCGCGAAGTTAACACCCTGTCCAACGGGATCAGCGGTGGCCTGCGCAAGGCGTTCGACGGTCTGATCTTCGATGGGATGAAACTGAACGATGCGCTGAAGACGGTCGCCAATACCATCGTCGACCAGGTCTACTCGATTGCGATCAAGCCGGTGACCGGGGCGTTGGGCGGACTTCTGGCCCAAGGGGTCGCGGGAGTGATGGGTGCGGGAATGCCCTTTGCCAACGGTGGGGCCTTCAGCCAGGGCAAAGTGATGCCCTTTGCCAAGGGGGGCGTCGTTTCGTCGCCCACAGGGTTTCCGATGCGGGGCGGGATGGGGCTGATGGGCGAGGCAGGTCCCGAGGCGATCATGCCGCTGACCCGCGGTCCGGATGGGAGGCTGGGCGTACAAGCTGGCGGGGGCAGGGCCGTCAACGTGGTGATGAACATCACGACGCCGGACGTCCAGGGCTTCCAGCGCAGCCAGAGCCAGGTCGCAGCCCAGGTCAGTCGCGCCCTGTCGCGCGGTCAACGCAATCGCTGAGGACACATCATGGCCTTTCACGAAATCCGCTTTCCGGCGAACCTGAGCTTCGGCTCGGTTGGCGGTCCGGAGCGCAGGACCGAGATCGTCACACTGACGAACGGGTTCGAAGAGCGCAACACGCCCTGGGCACATTCCCGTCGGCGCTATGACGCGGGGGTTGGACTGCGCTCGCTCAATGACGTCGAAACCCTGATCGCGTTCTTCGAAGCCCGGGCAGGCCAGCTGCACGGGTTCCGGTGGAAGGACTGGTCGGATTACAAGTCCTGCGCGCCACTGGCAGTCCCTGGCCCGGAGGATCAGCTTATCGGCACCGGCGACGGTGTGACGACGGTCTTTCAGCTGCAGAAGACGTATGTATCCGGCTTGCAGACCTATACGCGCCCGATCCGGAAGCCGGTGCTTGGGACAGTCCTTGTCGCGATTGCCGCCGATCCGAAAGTCGAAGGGCTGGAGTTCACCGTGGACACGGAAGCGGGAGAGGTGACGTTCACCCTGCCTCCCGACCTCGGGACGCGTATCACGGCGGGTTTCGAGTTCGACGTCCCGGTCCGTTTTGACACCGACAGCATCCAGACTTCGGTGGCTTCGTTCCAGGCGGGTGATGTGCCGACGGTTCCGGTGGTGGAGATCCGGCTATGATCCGAGAGGCTTTGCTTTCGCATCTGGAAACCGGAACGACCACGGTCTGCCGCGCCTGGACGCTTCATCGCCGCGACGGGGTGACGATGGGGTTCACCGATCATGACCGGGAGCTTGTCGTTGCCGGCGTGACCTGCCGCGCCGACACAGGACTGACGGCAAGGGCGCTGCAGCAGACCACCGGGCTGGCAGTGGACAACACGGAAGCGTTCGGAGCGTTGAGTGCGGCGGCCATCACGGAAGCCGATTTGTCTGCGGGGCGCTTCGATGGGGCAGAAGTGCGCGTCTATCTTGTGAACTGGCAATCACCAGATGACCACATCGAGCAGTTTCGCGGGAGTCTTGGTGAGATCACGCGGAGCGACGGAAGCTTCAAGGCGGAGCTGCGTGGGCTATCGGATCAGCTGAACCGACCGCAGGGCACGGCCTACACCTCGCGTTGCCCGGCAATCCTGGGAGATCAGCGCTGCAGGTTCGACGTGACGCAACCGGGGTACGTCGTGTCGCGAGCGGTCGAGGCGGTCGAGGACGGGCGGGTCTTCCTTTTCGCGGACCTGACAGGATTTGGCGAGCGCTGGTTCGAGGGCGGACGGTTCGAAGTCCTGTCCGGTGCTGCCGCCGGTCTTGTCGGTGTCGTGAAGATCGATCGCAGTGAAGTTGCGGGGCGACGGATCGAACTGTGGCAATCCATCGGGGCACCCATCATCGCCGGAGACGGCATCAGGATCCTTGCCGGCTGCGACAAGCGACCGAGCACCTGCCGCACCAAATTTGCCAACTTTCTGAACTTCAGGGGTTTTCCGCACATTCCCGGTGAGGACTGGCTGGCCTCTTATCCGGTTCCGGACCGCCCGAATGGAGGGACAAGGCGCGTCGGTGGTAGCGACGAATGACGGTTGCCGCAGGCGTCATTGCCGAGGCCAGGACCTGGATCGGCACACCCTATTTGCACCAGGCAAGCGCGCGGGGGGCGGGCACGGATTGTCTGGGTCTGCTGCGAGGTGTCTGGCGGGCGATCTACGGCGCCGAACCGGAGCCGGTGCCGGCTTATACGGCAGACTGGGCCGAGCCCGACCATCGCGAGGTTCTGCACGAGGCTGCTTGCCGCTGGCTTTTGCCAAGGCCCCTGCACTTGGCGGCTGTTGGTGATGTCCTGCTTTTCCGGATGCGCGACGGCAGCATCGCCAAACACCTGGGTATCCAGTCGGAAGTCGGTAGTCACCCGAAGTTCATCCACGCCTACACAGGCCACGGCGTGATCGAAAGTTCGCTCTCGCAGCCCTGGCAGCGCCGGATCGCCGCGCGTTTCGCATTTCCAGAAGGAACCAAGTGAATGGCCACTCTGCTTCTTTCCGCTGCTGGCGCGGCGGTTGGTGCCGGTTTCGGCGGTACGGTCTTGGGACTGTCCGGGGCCGTCATCGGCCGGGCGATCGGTGCAACCCTTGGTCGCACCATTGACCAGCGCGTGCTGGGCGCGGGGTCCGAGCCGGTGGACGTCGGCCGGATCGACCGTCTGAGGCTGACCGGAGCCGGCGAGGGCGGCGCAATCGGTCAAATTTGGGGCCGGATGCGCGTTGGTGGCCAGGTCATCTGGGCGACGCAGTTCTCCGAGACAGTCCGTCGGCGCAGGACGGGCAAAGGTGCCCCCAAGCCGAAGGTCAATGAGTACAGTTACTCGGTCAGTCTGGCGATTGCGCTTTGTGAAGGTGAACTGCTGCGGATCGGACGGATCTGGGCTGACGGGAACGAGATTTCGGCACTGGACCTCAACCTTCGGTTCTATCCCGGGAGTGAATCTCAGCTTCCGGATCCCCTGATCGAGGCCGTTGAAGGCGCCGGCAAGGCACCGGCCTACCGCGGCATCGCCTATGTCGTCATCGAGGATCTTGAGCTGTCGGCCTACGGCAACCGCGTGCCGCAATTCAGTTTCGAAGTGGTTCGACCGGCACAAGGTCCTGCGGTCGGCCCGACGGATACCTTGGATGGCGCAATCCGGGGGGTCGCCATTATCCCTGGGACCGGCGAGTATGGGCTGGCGACGACCCCGGTTCATTATACCGAGGCGTTGGGTCGCAACAGGTCTGCGAACGTCCATTCACCGTCGGGCAAGACCGACTTTGCAACAAGCCTGGATCAGTTGACACAAGAACTGCCCAATGCCGGCGCGGTATCTTTGGTTGTGTCGTGGTTCGGCGATGACCTGCGCTGCTCAAGTTGCACAGTGCGTCCGAAAGTCGAACAGATCTTGCGGGACGGTGTCGGAATGCCGTGGCGCTCCGGAGGCATCGCAAGGGCGGCCGCGCTGGAAGTACCGAAGGTCGAAGGTGCCTCAGTCTATGGCGGTACGCCTGCTGATGCTTCGGTGATCGAAGCCATCCGCGCCATCCGCGCGGCTGGCAAGGAAGTCATGTTCTATCCCTTCATCCTGATGGACCAGGTAGCAGGCAACAGTTTGCCGGATCCCTGGAGCGACGCTGCTTCGCAACCTGTGTTGCCCTGGCGTGGCAGGATCACGCTGGCAGAGGCCCCGGGCAGGCCCGGAACGACGGATCGTACGCCTGCAGCAGCGGCAGAGGTTGCGGCCTTCTTCGGTGGTGCCCAGCCAAACCACTTCACCGTCAGCGGCGAGACCGTCAACTACACAGGCCCGAACGACTGGGGCTTTCGTCGGTTCATTCTGCACTACGCCCGTCTGTGCGCCGTCGCTGGCGGGGTGGAAGCTTTCTGTATCGGATCCGAAATGCGCGGTCTGACTCAGATCCGTGGCGCGGCAGACAGTTTTCCTGCTGTGACGGCGCTACGACAGCTGGCAGCTGATGTGAGGGGTATCCTCGGCCCACAGGTCAAGATCAGCTATGCGGCCGACTGGTCCGAGTACTTCGGCTATCAGGCGGACGGCAATGTCTATTTCCATCTCGACGCGTTGTGGGCCGATCCGGAAATCGATTTCATCGGAATCGACAATTACATGCCGGTCTCGGACTGGCGGGACGGCGAGGACCATGCGGATGCGTCCTATGGCTCGATCTACAACCCGAAGTATCTGCTAGACAACTTTGCTGGCGGAGAGGGGTTCGACTGGTACTACGACAGCCCCGAGGGGGCATCGGCCCAGCGGCGGCTACCTATCACCGACGGTGCCTATGGAGAGGCCTGGATCTTCCGGTACAAGGATCTGCGGTCATGGTGGTCCAACCTTCACCATGATCGCATCAATGGTGTCCGCGCTGCTTTGCCGACGCCTTGGATCCCGGGCTCGAAGCCTATCCGATTTACCGAATACGGCTGCGCGGCGATCGACAGGGGCACAAACCAACCGAACAAGTTCATTGACGTCAAGTCGTCGGAGTCCGGTCTTCCGCTCTGGTCCAACGGTCGTCGCGACGACCTCATTCAGATGCAGTACCTGCTGGCGACCGCAGTGTTCTGGGGCGATGCCGCCAACAACCCGGTCTCGACAGTTTATGGTGGGCCGATGATCGACATGGATCACGCCTATGCCTGGGCGTGGGATAGCCGACCCTTCCCCGAGTTTCCTGGCCAGATTGACGTCTGGAGCGACGGGGACAACTACGCCCGAGGGCATTGGCTGAATGGTCGAGTGTCAAACCAGCCGCTTGCGGGCTTGGTAGCCGAGATTTGCCAGCGTTCAGGTGTTGATCTTCTGAACACCGAGACGCTTTACGGCTTGGTTCGCGGTTACCAGCAAGCAGACATCGCCACCGGTCGTTCTTCGTTGCAGCCTCTGATGCTGACGTTTGGTTTTGATGCTTTCGAACGCGATGGGTTGCTTTTCTTCCGCAGTCGCGATGCAAGGGCCGTGGCGGAGATCGGAACCGACTCTCTCATCGATCTTCCCGAGTTGGACGGAAGCTTTGAGGCCACGCGCAGTTCGGATGCCGAAACGGCGGGACAGGTCCGGCTGAACTTCGTCGATGCTCAGTCGAGTTACGAAATCAGGTCAGTCGAGGCACAGTTCCCGGACGAAGAGTCACTTAATGTCTCGCAGTCCGACCTGCCGCTTGCGCTGACCCGAACCGAGGGGCAGGCCGCGGTCGAACGCTGGCTGGCTGAGGCCCGGGTCGCACGGGATACAGTTCGCTTCGGTCTGCCGAAGTCGCGCCTGTCGGTTGGTGCTGGCGATGTGGTCGCAATCGCGGGCCGCCGCTACCGGGTGGATCGCGTCGAACAGGCGGAAGGTCAGCTTTTGGAAGCGGTTCGGGTCGAGCCGGGCGTATATCTTCCGTCTGACAAGGCCAATGAAGCAATTTCGGTTAGGCCTTTCGTGCCGCCGGTTCCGGTCTTGCCCGTTCTTCTTGACCTTCCCTTGCTATCGGGATCAGAGGTGCCACATGCTCCCCATGTTGCGGTAGCGGCTGACCCGTGGCCGGATACCGTGGCCGTTTGGACGTCCAGCGAAGATGCAGGTTACGAAGTCAATCGCCTGGTTCCAGCGCCGGCCGTCATCGGGGTCACCGAATCGGAACTTCTGCGTCACAGTCCAGGGGTTTGGGACCGCGGAGCGCCCCTGCGGGTCAGGATCGCGGGAGGGGAGCTATCCTCAGCCACGGAACTTGCGGTCCTGAACGGAGCGAATGCGATGGCCATCGGGGACGGCAGTGGGGCGAACTGGGAGGTGTTCCAGTTTGCCCTAGCGCAGCTTGTAGCGCCTGACACTTACGAACTGTCCACGCGCCTGAGAGGGCAAGTCGGCACAGACGGCATTCTGCCGTCCGCCTGGCCCGTCGGCAGCACCGTTGTCCTTCTTGACCTCGCACTTCTCCAACTCGATCTCCCGCTGTCTTCCCGCGGCCTGTCGCGCTTTTACCGGATCGGCGTCGCCGCCCGAGGTTTTGACGATCCGCTTGTCATGCTGCGAAACGAGGCTTTTGACGGCATAGGACTTCGCCCTTACCCCGTCGCTCATTTGCGTCAGGCAAGTGAGTCTGGAGATTTCCGGATCACGTGGCAACGCCGAACCAGGATCGACGGCGATTCCTGGCAGTCGGCAGAGGTGCCACTTGGCGAGGACACAGAAGCGTATCGGGTTCGCGTTCTGCAAGCGGCGTCAATCGTCGCCGAATACTCCGTCACGCAACCGCAGTTTCTGTATACGGTTGCCATGCAGGCCGCTGACGGTATCGTCGGGGCTTTCCAGATTTCGGTGGCGCAAGTGTCGACAGCCTATGGTCCGGGACCTTTCCGACAGATCGACATCCCCATCTGATCCGACCAAATGACCTGGGTTCTGTGGGTCCATCTCGGTTATTGATAGCGGATCGCACAGTTTTGCATGTCGCGGTGCAATCCGGTTGTGGTATCTAGGATGCACAACCGGAGTTTGCGCCATGTTCGAAACCAGATCAAAACTCACCGCAGTCGATCCCGTCTGGCGTCGGGTTTGCGAAGAGGCTGTGGCCGCAATTCGCGACGAGCCGCTGCTTGGCGGGCTGATCCACTCCGGACTTCTGCACCATTCGACGCTGGAGCGTGCGCTGGCCTACCGCTTCTCGCTAAAGCTTGCGTCCGGCGAGATGAGCGAACAGATTCTCCGCGAGATTGCCGACGAGGCCTATGACAGCGCCCCGGAAATCGGCGCTGCGGCAAGATCGGACCTCATGGCAGTGTACGAGCGGGACCCCGCCTGCCACCGCTTCCTGCAGCCGCTCTTGTTCTTCAAAGGCTACCAGGCCGTCCAGGCCTATCGCATCGGTCACTGGCTTTGGCAGTCGGGCCGGATTGACCTAGCCTACTTCGTCCAGATGCGGGTCTCCGAGGTTTTCGGAGTCGACATCCATCCCGCGGCCCGCGTCGGCAAGGGGATCATGATCGACCACGCCCATTCCATCGTCATCGGCGAAACCGCAGTCGTGGGCGACAATGTCTCCATGCTCCATTCGGTCACCTTGGGCGGGACCGGCAAGGAAGACGGCGACCGGCACCCGAAGATCGGCGACGGGGTCCTGATCGGGGCAGGGGCCAAGGTCTTGGGCAACATCCATGTCGGCCACTGCTCGCGCATCGCGGCGGGGTCCGTCGTGCTTGAGGATGTCCCGCACAACACTACGGTCGCTGGCGTCCCCGCCCGCGTCGTCGGCAAGGCAGGTTGCGCACAGCCCGCACTGACCATGGACCAGCTGCTGAAGGCGGAATGATCCCGCAGTGATGACCATGCTTCGCACCTTCGCCGCCCGGGTAACCGGGCTGGCGATCTCGACCTTCGCGCGGTTCATCACCGCCCCCCGCGCGCTATGGCAGGGGATCGAGCCGGTGCCGCACCAGCGGGTCTACTTCGCCAATCACACGTCGAACGGCGACTTCGTCCTTCTCTGGACCGCGCTTCCGACCCCCCTCCGCCGCCAGACCCGGCCCGTGGCCGCCCTTGACTACTGGCTGACCTCGCCCCTCCGCGCCTTTATCGGGCGCGAGGTCTTCAACGCCGTCCTCATCGACCGCCGTCCCGAAGCGCGGAGCGAGGACCCGGTCACCCAAATGACCACCGCGCTTGATCAGGGCTCGTCGCTCATCATCTTCCCCGAAGGCCAGCGCAACAGCTCCGACGCTGACCTCCTGCCGTTCAAGTCTGGGCTCTATCACCTTGCCAAGGCCCGCCCCGGCTTTGACCTTGTCCCGGTCTGGATCGCCAACCTCAACCGCGTGATGCCCAAGGGCGAAGTCATTCCCGTGCCCCTGATCTGCACCCTCACCTTCGGCGCCCCCCTTCACGTCGGCCCCGAGGAAACCAAGGACGCCTTCCTGGCCCGCGCTACCCAGGCGCTTCTTGCGCTGAAAGCCCCGACATGACCTCCCCGCATCTCCTCTGGCTCCTCGCGGGCGTCGGCACCATCCTCGTCCTCGCCTCGGTCATCGGCGAAATTCTCCGCGCCCGTCTTTCCCCCGCCGGCGATAACCCGGTGATCGAGAACCTGAACGCCCGCATCAACGCCTGGTGGGTGATGGTGATCTGCCTTGCCTTGGCGTTCATCGCGGGCAAGCCTGGTGTCGTCCTCCTCTTCGCGCTCTGTTCCTTCGCGGCGCTCCGTGAATTCCTCACGCTTACCACCCACAACCGCGCCGACCACTGGTCTCTCGTCGCCTGCTTCTTCCTGATCCTGCCCCTGCAATACTGGTTCCTCGCGACCGACTGGTACGGGATGTATTCCATCTTCATCCCGGTCTACGCCTTCCTGCTTCTCCCCGTCGTCTCGGCCTTGCGCGGCTCCACCAAGGACTTCCTGATCCGCGTCTCGGAAACCCAATGGGCGCTGATGATCTGCATCTACTGCGCCAGCCACGTCCCGGCACTCCTCTACCTGCAGATACCGGGGTTCGAGGGCCGCAACGTCATCCTCATCGCCTACCTGATCTTCGTGGTGCAACTGTCGGACGTTCTCCAATACGTCTGGGGCAAACTCATCGGCCGCACAAAGGTCGCGCCCAACCTTTCCCCCTCCAAGACCTGGGAGGGGCTGATCGGCGGCACCCTCTCCGCCACCGCCATCGGCACTGCGCTCTACTGGATGACTCCTTTCACGCCACTTGAAGCAGCAGGCATGTGCCTCCTCATTACGCTGATGGGCTTCTTCGGCGGCCTCGTCATGTCAGCGATCAAGCGCGACCGGGGGATCAAGGACTGGGGCCACCTCATCGCAGGCCACGGCGGCTTCCTTGACCGGCTCGACAGCGTCATCTTCGCCGCCCCGATCTTCTTCCACGTCACCCGCTGGGTCTGGTCCACGACATGAGTGACGAAAACCGCCGGCCCCTGACCTCCCGCAACTCCGCCTGGGCCGAGCGGCTCGCCTCCTGGGCCGTCGCCAAAGGGATCACCCCGAACCAGATCAGCCAGGCCTCGATGGCCTTTGCCGCGCTCGGCTTCCTCCTCTACTGGCTCTCCACCACCGGCGGCGTCCTGCAATTCCTCGCGCTCCTCCTCGCCGCCGCCACCCTCCAGGCCCGCCTCGTCTGCAACCTGATCGACGGCATGGTCGCGATTGAGGGCGGCAAGGGCGCCAAGGACGGCCCCTTCTGGAACGAGGCCCCCGACCGCGTCTCCGACCTCCTCTTTTTCACCGGCGCAGGCCTCGCCGCCGGCCGCCCCGACCTCGGCCTCCTCGCCGCCACCCTTGCAATCGCCACCGCCTACATCCGCGAGCTTGGCCGGGCCGAGGGCTTCCCGCCGGACTTCTCCGGCCCCCTGGCCAAACCTCAGCGCATGGCCGTCCTGACTGCAGGCACCGTCCTCGCCGCGCTCTACGCTAGCCACTGGACCCTGACCATCACGCTCTGGATCATCGCCCTCGGCACCGCCGCCACGATCCTTCGCCGGTCCTGGACGCTTATAGGAAAGCTGAAGACAAAATAGAAAGGGAGGCCGAAGCCCCCCATTCTGCGTCCACAAATATCCCACGGGGGTCCGGGGGTGTGAAACCCCCGGTCCGCAGCTTCAAGCCAGCATCACCATCGGGTTTTCCAGCGCCTCGATGATCGCCTTCAGGAACTCTGCGCCCAAGGCCCCGTCGATCACCCGGTGATCCACCGACAGCGTCATCGACATGACCGTGGCCACACCAACCGTCCCGTCCGCCATGACGACCGGCTTCTTCACGCCAGCCCCCACGGCCAGGATCGACCCATGCGGCGGGTTGATCACCGCGTCGAAATTCTCGATCCCCATCATCCCGAGGTTGGAAATCGCGAACGACCCGCCCTGGTACTCATGCGGCGCAAGCTTCTTGGTCTTCGCCCGCGTCGCCAGGTCCTTCATCTCCGCCGACAATGCCGACAGCGACTTCTTCTCCGCATCGCGCAGCACCGGTGTGAACAACCCACCCTCCACCGCCACGGCCACCGCCACGTCCGACGGCTTCAGCCGCAGCATTCGGTCGCCCGCCCAGACGGTGTTCGCCGCCGGCACCGCCTGCAACGCCATCGCACAGGCCTTGATGATGAAGTCGTTCACCGACAGCTTCACCCCGCGCCCCTCAAGCTGCTTGTTCAGCGTCTCGCGGAATGCCATCAGCGCGTCCAGCCGGACGTCTCGCCGCAGGTAGAAGTGCGGAATAGTCTGCTTGGCCTCGGTCAGCCGCGCCGCCACGGTGCGCCGCATCCCGTCCAGCGCCACTTCCTCGAAGGGCCGGTCGGCATACATCTTCAGCACCGTCTCCGCCGCCATGCCCGTGGGCATCCCGCCCGCCGGTTTAGCCGGGGCAGGGGCCGCCGCCTTCGGAGCCTCCGCCGCGACCGTAGGCCGGGCTTCAGACCGGCTCACCGCCGTAACCCCCTCGACATCCGCCCGCACGATCCGCCCATGCGGACCCGAGCCCTTCACGGCCCCCAGGTCCAGTCCCTTCTCCTTGGCAATCCGCCGCGCCAGCGGCGAGGCAAACACCCGCGCCCCACCTGCCGCCACCGCCACGGGCGCCGCCACTGGGGCAGGGGCCGCCGACGAGCCGCCCGACGAGGCGACAGCCGAGGAGGCGGACGAGGAGGCAGCCGCTGCAGGCTTCGCAATCGCAGCCGAGGCATCCTCGCCCTCATCCAGCAGCACCGCAATCGGAGTGTTGACCTTCACCCCCGCCGTGCCTTCCGCGATCAGGATCTTGCCGACAACACCTTCATCGACCGCCTCGAACTCCATCGTCGCCTTGTCGGTCTCGATCTCGGCCAGGATCTGGCCCGATTTGACCACGTCCCCTTCCTTCACCAACCACTTGGCCAGCGTCCCCTCTTCCATCGTCGGGGACAGCGCAGGCATCAGAATTTCGGTCGCCATGGCTTCACCTCACCGGTAGCAGACGGATTTGACGGCGGTCACGACCTCGGCGGGCGTGATCAGGGCGAACTTCTCCAGGTTGGCCGCATAGGGCATCGGCACGTCCTTGCCCGTGCAGGTCACGACCGGAGCATCCAGGTAATCGAACGCCCGCTGCATGATCGTGCTCGCAAGGTGATCGCCTATGGACCCCACCGGGAAGCCTTCTTCAACCGTGACGCAGCGGTTGGTCTTCATCACCGAAGCCAGCACCGTGTCATAGTCGATGGGCCGCAGCGTCCGCAGGTTCACCACCTCGGCGCTGATCCCTTCGCCCGCCAGCGTCTCCGCCGCGGCCAGTGCATGCGACACCCCGATCCCGAAGGACACGATGGTCACGTCCGACCCGGCCCGCATGATCGAAGCCTTGCCGAACGGCACCGTGAAGTTCGGGTCCGTCGGCACCTCGAAAGTCCGCCCGTACAGGATCTCGTTCTCCAGGAACACCACCGGGTTCGGATCGCGGATTGCCGATTTGAGCAGCCCCTTCGCGTCCGCCGCTGAATACGGCATGCAAACCCGCAACCCCGGGATCGCCGCATACCAGGCCGCATAGTCCTGCGAATGCTGCGCGCCAACCCGCGCCGCCGCTCCGTTCGGACCCCGGAACACCATGGGCGAGCCCATCTGGCCCCCCGACATGTACAGCGTCTTCGCGGCCGAGTTCAGGATGTGGTCGATCGCCTGCATCGAGAAGTTGAAGGTCATGAACTCGACGATCGGCTTCAGCCCGCCCCAGGATGCACCGACCCCGATCCCGGCAAAGCCCATTTCGGTGATCGGCGTATCGACCACCCGCTTCGGCCCGAACTCGTCCAAAAGGCCTTGGGAGATCTTGTAGGCCCCCTGATATTCGCCGACCTCTTCCCCCATCAGGAAGACCGTCGGATCGGCCCGCATCTCCTCGGCCATCGCCTCGCGCAGGGCCTCGCGCACGGTCATCGTCTTCGTCGGGCCCTCGGGCAGGTCGGTATGCGGCCAGCCCGACTTGGCGACCGGCGCCGGGGCCGGGACCGCAGCAACTGGAGCCGCCGCCACTGTAGGCCGGGCTTCAGATCGGCTTTCCACAGCCACCGGGGCAGGGGCCGCGTCCGAGACGCTCTCGCCCTCATCCAGCAGCACCGCGATCGGAGTGTTCACCTTCACCCCCGCCGTGCCTTCCGCGACCAGGATCTTGCCGACGACGCCCTCGTCAACGGCCTCGAACTCCATCGTGGCCTTGTCCGTCTCGATCTCCGCCAGGATCTGCCCCGACTTGACCTTGTCGCCTTCCTTCACCAGCCACTTGGCCAGTGTGCCTTCCTCCATCGTCGGGGACAGCGCGGGCATCAGAATTTCGGTTGCCATGTCTCTTCCCCCCTCAGACCGTGATATCCGTCCAAAGCTCGGACAGATCCGGCTCCGGGCTTTCCTTGGCGAACTCGGCGCTCTCGTTCACGATCGCCTTGATCTCCTTGTCGATGGCCTTCAGCTCTTCATCTGAGGCCAGACCGCCCTGCGTCAGCAGGTCCCGGACATGCTCGATGCAGTCCTTCTCGGTCTTGATCTTCTCGACCTCTTCCCGCGTCCGGTACTTGGCCGGGTCGGACATCGAGTGTCCGCGATAGCGGTAGGTCATCATCTCCAGGATATACGGGCCCTTGCCCGCCCGGCAGTGCGCCACGGCCTTCTC
>JAIXSA010000072.1 GCA_027484915.1 Paracoccaceae bacterium
CGGGGGCGGATCGACGGGATCGGTCACCACGAAGGGCTCGGTGCCCGCGGTTTCGACCGGGGGAGCGTCCTGCGGCAGTTCGGCCTCAGGTTGGGGGTCCTTGCGTCTGGTCATGCTGCGGCCCTTTCCGTCCCTGGGACTAACCTAAGCACTCGGTGCCTGCCGGTTCAAGGCGGGGGGAGGCCGACAAGCAAGGTTTCGACCGCGTCAAGCATGGCAGGCATGTCAGGGTGGTGGGCAATCGCCAGTGCGGCATGGGGGATGTCGCCAAATGCATCGGCGACATTCCCGCTCATCGCGGCGATATGCAGGCGGGCGCGGGTTTCGATGGGCAGTGCGGCACGCAACAGCCGTGCGGTCCGCGGCGAAAAGAGCGGGATGATCAGGTTGGAAGACTGGTTAAGAAGGGCAACCGCGTCTGGCGATAGCGGCTGAGGTTCTTGCAGATAGACGACGGCCTCATCTGTATCTATACCGATTTTGCCAAGCTTTTCCAGTAAGTTGGAAGCCGTATCTACACCACGTAGATACAAAATCGAACCATCAGGAGGGTCGACTGACAGCGCCTTTAGCAGGGTGTTCGCGTCGCCATCGGCCGAGCGGGACTGGAAGCCTGCCGCAGTGGCGGCCTGCGCGGTGCGCCGCCCGACGCACCAGGCAAGCGAGGGCAGCCTTGGGCGGAACGACCGCGCCGCCTCGACCGCCTGGGCCGAGGTGAAGACCACGGCGGCATAGGGCCGGTCAGGCAGGTCCGGCACCAGATTGCGCGGTCGGAGGAGGGGGGAGACGACCGGCCGCACCCTTCCACCAAAGCGGTCGGTCAGGGCGGAAGCAAAGACTTCGGCCTCGGCCTGCGGGCGGGTCACGAGGACGGGTGCGGATTGTGTCGCCATGTCCAAGGTGTTACCTGCCGAAAACCCTTCACGCAACGGCGCGCATGGACCGGACCCTTACCCTGCTGGGCATCGAATCAAGCTGCGACGATACCGCCGCGGCCGTGGTGCGCCTTGGCTCGTCGGGGCCAGAGATTCTGTCGTCGCAGGTTCTGGGGCAGACCGCGCTGCATGCGGCGTTTGGTGGCGTGGTGCCGGAAATCGCCGCGCGGGCCCATGCCGAGCGGCTGGATGGTGTCGTCGAGGATGCGCTGACGGTCGCAGGCGTGACGCTGGACGAGATCGACGGCATAGCCGTGACCGCTGGTCCTGGGCTGATCGGCGGCGTGCTTTCGGGCGTGATGCTGGCCCGAGGGCTGGCAGCGGCGCGGGACCTGCCGCTGGTTCCGGTCAACCATCTGGTCGGCCATGCGCTGACGCCCCGGCTGACGGACGGAATTGCCTTTCCTTACCTGATGTTGCTCGTCTCGGGCGGGCACTGCCAGTTCCTGTTGGTGCAAGCTGTTGACCGCTTCGTCCGTCTGGGCGGCACCATCGACGACGCGCCGGGTGAGGCTTTTGACAAGACCGCGAAGCTGCTTGGACTTCCGCAACCGGGCGGGCCGTCAGTGGAATCCGAAGCTGTGCTGGGCGATCCGAAGCGGTTTCCCTTCCCCCGGCCCCTGCTGGACCGTGATGGGTGCGACATGTCCTTTTCGGGGTTGAAAACCGCGCTTCTCCGGGCGCGGGATGCGCTGGTGGCGGAAAAGGGCGGGATCACGGTGCAGGACCGTCGTGACCTTTGTGCCGGGTTCCAGGCGGCGGTGGGTGAGGTGCTGGCCAAGAAAACATCGCGCGCGATTGATATGGTGGGGGACAGGCCCACGGCCCTGGCCGTCGCGGGGGGCGTTGCGGCCAACAAAACCATTCGTGCGGCGTTGGAAGCAGTTTCTGCCCGCGCCGGAGTGCCGTTCCTGGCCCCGCCGCTGCGCTTGTGCACCGACAACGCCGCCATGATCGCCTGGGCGGGGATCGAGCGTCTACGCGCCGGTCTATCGCACACGACAGATTTTGTGGCTCGTCCCCGCTGGCCGCTGGACGACCGCGCCTCGGCCTTGCTGGGATCGGGGAAGAAGGGGGCCAAGGCGTGATCGGAATCGCTGGAGCAGGGGCGTTCGGGACCGCTCTCGCCGTGGCTCTCGCGAAAGGCGGGCGGGAGGTCCGGCTTTGGGCGCGTGACGCCGCACAGGTGCGGCTGATGCGGGAAACCGGCCGGAACGATACCGCGCTGCCGGGGGTGGACCTGCCCAACGGCGTCTCTGCACATGTCGACATCGGCGAAATCTGCGGTGGAGAGGCCTTGCTCCTTGCCATGCCGATGCAGGGCCTTGGCGGTGCTCTGGATGCTTGGCCGCAGATTGAAGGTCGTCAGCCGCTGGTTGCCTGCAGCAAGGGCGTGGACCTGACGACTCTGCGTGGGCCGGTCGCGGTGATCGAGGGCCGGCGGCCGGGGGCGCGCGCGGCAATCCTGACGGGCCCCAGTTTCGCGGCGGACATCGCGGCCGGATTGCCGACGGCGCTGACGCTTGCAACGTCGGGCGAGGGCACGGCGCTGCAAGAACTGCTCTCGACCCCCACGTTGCGCATCTACCGGACTGACGACGTGATCGGCGCCGAACTCGGCGGAGCCCTGAAGAACGTGATCGCCATCGCTGCAGGAACGGTCATCGGTGCAGGCCTCGGCGAAAGCGCCCGGGCGGCGCTGATGACCCGGGGCTATGCCGAGATGGTGCGTCTGGCCGGGGCCCTTGGCGCGCGGGCCGAAACGCTGGCGGGCCTGTCCGGGTTTGGAGACCTGGTGCTGACCTGCACGTCCAGTCAATCACGCAACTTCCGCTTCGGCTGCGCCCTGGGACGGGCCGAGGCTTTCGACCCCCGGATCACCGTCGAAGGCGTGGCGACCGCCCGGGCGGTGGTCAGGCTGGCCGATGGCCTGGGGATCGACATGCCCATTACCGCGATGATCGATGCCCTTGCGCACGGGAAGATCGCGCTGAATGATGCCATCGGGCAGCTGCTGAGCCGCCCCCTGAAACCGGAATGACAATGCGTGACGCCTTTATCTGCCTCGACAAACCCAATGCCTTGCAGACCCGCGTCGAAAACCGCGCGGCGCATCTGGCCTATATCCAGGAGACCGGAGTGGTCGAGCAGGCTGGTCCCTTCATCGACGCGGCGGGGCAGATGTGCGGGAGCCTTCTGATCCTTGGCGTCGCGTCCAAGGCCGAGGCCGAAGCCTGGTCCGAGAATGATCCCTATGCCAAGGCGGGGCTTTTCCAGTCGGTCATGGTGCAGGAATGGAAGCGGGTGATCGGATGAATTACTGGCTTTTCAAGTCCGAACCCGACGTCTGGGGCTGGGATCACCAGGTTGCCAAGGGCGACGCTGGCGAGGAATGGCACGGCGTCCGCAACTATCAGGCGCGCAACAACATGCGCACGATGAAGATCGGCGACCGGGGGTTTTTCTATCACTCCAACATCGGGAAAGAGATCGTCGGAATCGTAGAGGTCTGCCGAGAAAGCTCGCCCGACAGCACCACGGACGACCCGCGCTGGGACTGCGTCTGGATCAAGGCAGTCAAGCCGCTCAACCGTGCAATCACGCTTGATGAATGCAAGGTCATCCCCGGGCTGGAGAACATGGTTCTGGTGAACAACACGCGCCTCTCGGTCCAGCCGGTCAGTCCCGAAGAATGGGCGATCATCTGCCGGATGGGTGGGGTCGAACCCTAAAGGCTTCTGCGAGGGATCAGGCGCGGCTCGATCAAAATGTGTTCTGCCACGCTACGGCCACCGATCCGGGTCAGCAGTGCTTCGGCTGCCACGCGTCCCATGCGGTGACCGTCCTGGTCGATCGAGGCAAGGTCGATCAAGGGCAGCGAAGCCACCGGATTGTTGTCGTAGCCGACCAGCGCCAGATCTTCGGGCACCCGTATGCCTAGCTGCCAAGCAATGTTGCGCAGCGGAACCGCATCGAGGTCGGACCAGCAGAAGATCGCGCGCGGGCGGTCGGGTGCGGTCAGGTAAGCGCGCAGCCGGTCCTCGCGCGGTTGGTCCGACTGCAGGACCCGAAGCACACGCGCGCGGTCGGCAAGGCCAAGCTCCTTCATCACCGCAAGATATCCCTGTTCGCGCTGCGGCGAGACGTCGGCCTCATATCGGGGATCCCACTCCATCGCCAGCATTGCAATGTCTCGGTGACCCTTGGCGTAAAGCGCCCGCACAGCCATCTGGGCGCCCGTCCGGTCATCGGAGTTCACCGTGTCGAAGCTTTCGGCAAGCGGCTCATGGTGGCCCACGACGACAGTGGGGATCTGGCGGGCGTACCGGTCCATGACGGGCCCCGGGATGTGACTGGCCACCATGATCAGCCCGTCCATCCGATTGTCGATCATCTGCTCGATCAGCTGCGCCTCGCGTCGTTCGTGGGCCTTTCCCACGCCGACCATCAGTTTGTAGCCCTTGGTTTCGGTCACCTCTTCGATCCCGTGGTAGACCGAGGGAAGGAACGGGTTGTCGATGTCGACAAGCAGTACGCCCAGCGTGAAGGTCTGCCCCCGCATGCCCCGTGCCGCGATCGAGGGGCGATAGCCAAGCTTCTCGATGCTTGCCTCGACCCTCAGGCGCAGGGCTTCGGACACGCCATAGGCGTTGCGCATAACCTTCGACACGGCCGCCACGGACACGCCGGCATCCGCTGCCACGGTTCGTATCGTCACGCGGTTTTCACTGTCGCCGTCGGCCATGCTGCCCCCTTTCCGCCACCCTAGCAAAAATCTGTTGCAAGGCAAATCGGCTTGTAGAATGATTTACGTAGAACGGTGCACGAAACGGGAGGAGACCTGATTCGGCACCGATGGGAGGATGTCGGAATGGGCCTTCAGGGGCAGGTGCGGGCGCAGTCCGCAGACGGTAAAGCTTTGTCTGATCTACGATTTTCGGCAGCGATGATTGCTCCATCCTGCGACCAGGGTACGGGCGGTCCCGGCTGCTATGTCGCGCGCGACTTTTCAGTGGACACGGTTGAACCCGGGACAATTCTGCACCTTTCGGCTCAGGGACTTTACCGGGCCTTTCTGAACGGCAAGCGGGTGGGCGACGACCTTTTGACCCCCGGCTGGACCTGCTATGACGACCGGATCGCCTACCAGTCCTATGACGTGACCCCCTTTCTGCAACCGGGCCAGAACCGGCTGGAGATCTGGCTGGGCGACGGCTGGTACCGCTCGCGTCTGATGTGGGCGCTGAACCCGATCCCGAACACCTGGGGTGACCGGACGGGGGCCTTTGCGGAACTTGTGGCGGGCGGGAAGACGGTCCTGAAGACGGATGCATCGTGGAAGTCCGGCCTGACCCCGGTTACCGGCAACGGCATCTATCACGGCGAGGATTACGATGCCCGCATCAGCCCCAAAGATACGTACGGGGTCGAGGTCCTGCCTTTCGACCGCAGTCTGCTGGTGCCGCATGAAACCAGCCCGGTCAAGGAAATGGACCCTGTCGCGCCGGTAGAAAGCTGGGCTGCTGGCGAAACAACGGTCTACGACTTCGGCCAGAATTGCGGGGCCTATGTCCGCATCGCGGTCCAAGGCCCGGCGGGATCACATGTCCGGGTGGAGTTTTCCGAGGTCCTTGGCCCGAACCGTGCCTTCGACAACCGCAACTTCCGCTCGGCCCGGGCGGAACAGCACTACACGCTGAAGGGCGACGGGGTTGAAACCTATGCCCCTCTCTTCACCTTCTTCGGCTTCCGCTATGCCCGTGTCACCCAGACCGGCGGGGCGAAGCTGCAAGCGATCCACCAGATCCCCGTGACCTCGGTCCCCGTGCAAGCGGGCGGTTTCACTTGTGGGGTGCCCGAGGTGAACCGGCTGGTCCTGAACACAGTCTGGTCGCAACGGTCGAACTTCATCGAAATCCCCACTGACTGCCCGCAGCGCGATGAACGGCTGGGTTGGACCGGCGACGCGCAGGTCTTTGCCGGCACGGCCTGCTGGCTGGCGGATTGCGAGAGCTTCCTGAAGAAGTATCTTCGCGACGTCCGCCACGACATGCGTCCCAACGGGGCGGTCCCGCATTTCTCGCCCGATCCCACACGCCTGCACCCGATCGACGGACGCGGGGACTGGGCAGGCTCAACCGGCTGGGGAGATGCCATCGTCATCATCCCGTGGCAGTTGTATCTACAGTACGGAGATACAGCTGTATTGACAGAGAACTTCCCGGCCATGCGCAAGTGGCTTGATTATCTGTGGAATATCTCCAACGGCCCGATCATCCGGCCCTCGGCGGAATGGGGCGGGCCAGGGTTCACCTTCGGGGACTGGATCCAGCCGGTGGGCGACAACAGGAAGCCCCGGCCCACCATCGCCGACGATTGCGCGGCGACGCTCTATCACTTCATCTCCACTGACCTGGCCGCGAAGATCGCGGATCTGATCGGTGAAAAGGCCGAGGCCAAGGCCCTGCACGACCGGGCCGAAACCATCCGCTCGGCGTTCCGGCACGAGTTCTTCTCACCCTCGGGGCGCATCGCGCACAACGATCAGACATCCTGGAGCCTTGCCTTCCTTTACGGCCTCGTCCCGGCAGAGACTTACGAGGCCAGCAAGGCCTACTTCCGCCGCGTGGTCGAGGATGCCGACGGGCTGATCGGCACCGGCTTCATCGGCACTCCGGCGATCCTGCCTGCGCTGACGATGCACGGGATGGCGGACCTCGCCGCGAAGCTGCTCTTGAACCGCAAGGTTCCCGGCTGGCTTTACCAGGTGGACCGCGGTGCGACGAGCATCTGGGAGCGCTGGGATGCCCTGGGTGAGGACGGCACGATCTACGACCCGGACATGAACAGCTACAACCACTACGCCTATGGCGCGGTCTGCCAGTGGCTGTTCGAAGGTGTGGCCGGGGTTTCTCCGGTGGCCGAGAGTCCCGGCTTCGACGAAGTGACGCTGAACCCGCTGATCCTGCCCGAGTTGAACCCCGTGGAAGCCTGGCACGACTGCCGCCACGGCCGGATCGAGGCCGGGTGGAGCGTCGAGGGCACCCGCGTGACCTACCGCGTCACGCTGCCGCAGGGCTGTACCGGGCGGCTAACCGCGAACGAGCAGCGCAAGAACGTCGCGCTGGATGGCAAGCCGGTCGGCATTCCGGCGGGTGGGCTGACGGTCCCTGCGGGGACGCACGAGATCACTTTCGACCTGACGACCTAACGATAATTCTGGGAGGAGACCAAACATGAAGACCATGAGATACAGCGCGGTCATGGCCGCGGCGATTGTCTGGACCTCGGGCATGGCCCAGGCCGAGACGACGCTGAACCTGCTTCTGGACGGCAACGCCGACACCATCGCGATGATGGAGGCGCTGACGGCGGCCTACACGGCGGCGCACCCCGATGTCACCTTCGAGATGGAGAACCGCCCGGGCGGGTCCGAAGGCGACAACATGGTCAAGACGCGGCTTGCCACCGGCGAAGCAGGTGACATCATCCAGTATAACTCGGGCTCGCTGTTCCAGGCGCTGAAGCCTGCCGAGACGCTGGCCGACCTGACCGACCTGCCGGGCCAGGCCAACATCGTCGACAGCTTCAAGCCGGTCGTCACCGCGCCAGACGGGACGATCCGCGGC
>JAIXSA010000060.1 GCA_027484915.1 Paracoccaceae bacterium
CTGGTCGCTGACAAAGGTCGTACTCTTCGTCGTCATCATCGCCGCCCTGGCGCTTGGCGCGGGGCTGCTGGCGGAAACCGGGCAGGCCCTGCGGATCATCGTCGCCGGGTGGGAGTTCACCATCGGCCCGGTCCAGGCTGTGGTCCTTGGCGTCATCCTCTTCCTTGTCGTCTGGCTGGCGCTGAAGATTCTTGGTTTTCTGGGCGCTACCTTCCGTTTCCTGAACGGCG
This sequence comes from Paracoccaceae bacterium, assembly GCA_027484915.1. GTDB lineage: Bacteria > Pseudomonadota > Alphaproteobacteria > Rhodobacterales > Rhodobacteraceae > Tabrizicola. The sequence continues at coordinate 231 of JAIXSA010000060.1, forward strand.
ACGAAACCGCGATTTCACGTTATTTCGACCGCAATCGTGAACGGAAAGGCTACAAGGCGCTGTCCGAGGGCATGCTTGCGCTTGCTTCGGGTGAACCGCGCCTCGCCCTGATCCGCGCGCAGAATGCCGAGCGTTTGCTCGGAAAGCCCGAGCTGACCACCCTGCTCGTCGCCCAGGCCGCCGAAGCATCGGGCGACCGCAAGCGCGCGACCGAAGCCTACAAGACCCTGCTCAAGGATGACGCGACGCGTTTCGTCGGGGTTCGTGGGCTTTTGCAGCAGAAGCTTGCCGAAGGTGACCGCGAGGTGGCTCTGAAGCTGGCCGAGAAGGCGTTCGAGCTTCGCCCCAAGCACGCCGAGACGCAGGATATCCTGTTACAGCTTCAATCCGACGCGGGCGACTGGTCCGGGGCGCGGTCAACGCTGGGTGCCAAGCTGAAGGCCGGCACCCTGCCAAAGGACGTGTACCGGCGCCGCGATGCGGTTCTGGCGCTGCAGCAGGCGCGGACAGTGATGGATGATGCCGCCAGCATCGAGGCGCGCGAAGCGGCCATCGAGGCGAACCGTCTGTCGCCCGACCTGATTCCCGCCGCCGCGATGGCAGCGCGCGGCTATATCGCCAAGGGCGACCGCAAAAATGCGACCCGCGTTCTGAAAAAAGCCTGGGAAGTGCTGCCCCACCCCGATCTCGCCGCCGCCTTCGCCGAGATCGAGCCGGATGAATCCCCGCAGGACCGGCTCAAGCGCTTCCGGACCCTGACAAACGCCCGCCCCGACGCCGACGAATCGAAGATGCTTCTGGCCGAGCTTCTGGTCGCGGCTGAGGATTTCCCCGCCGCCCGTCGCGCGCTCGACGACGTAGCCACGCGGGTGCCCACCCAGCGCTCGCTTGCGATTCTTGCCGCAATTGCTCGCGGTGAAGGGGCCGAGGATTCCATCGTTCGCGATCTGGTCGCACGCGCCATCTCCGCCCCACGCGGTCCGCAATGGGTTTGCGACAAGTGCCATGCGATCCATGACGGCTGGCAGCCGGTCTGCGACAACTGCGGCAGCTTCGACACCCTGTCCTGGAAGACCCCACCGGCCCGACCCGCGACCTCGCCCGTCCTGGCCGAGCTTCTGCCCCTCATGGACTCCCGCCCCGATCCGCAGCCGGACCCCGAACCCGAAGTCGAACAGCTTCCCTTGGACGAGATTGCCCGTCGCGCAAATTAGGGCTACACACTGCGGATGCGCGGTGCTAATAGGCCCGCGCAGAGAAGAATGCCGGTGTAGCTCAGCTGGTAGAGCACGTCATTCGTAATGATGGGGTCGGGGGTTCGAGTCCCTTCTCCGGCACCATTCTTCTCTCAAGCCTCAGCGACAAAAGCAAAAGCCGCCAGACCCTACGGTCTGGCGGCTTTGCTGTTCTTGGGGTCTAGCGCTTCGGACCCTTTGGCGGCACGAACCGCTTGGAAGTGTCCTTGGCATCCGGGCGCGGCTTGGCCGGGCGATCCGTGGCACCGGCCCGGTCGAACGGCTTCTTCGTGCCAAAGCTCTTGGCACCACCAGGCTTGCCTGCACCCTCGCGCTTCACGTAAGGCCGCGCGTCGTCGCCCTTGGGGGCATAGGTCTTCTTCGGCCGGTCGCCATCCTCTCGCGGGCGGAACCCTTCGGGCTTCGGCGCATAGGGCTTGCGGGCCGGACGTTCGCCATCTTCCCGCGGCTTGAACCCCTCGGCGCGCGGCTTGTAACCCTCGGACTTGCCAGCATAAGGCTTCCGCGCCGGACGGTCGCCGTCCGCACGCGGAGCATACTCGCCCCTCGGCTTGTAGCCCTCGGTCTTGGCCGCATAGGGCTTGCGGGCCGGGCGGTCACCCTCTGCCGGGGCAGCGCCTTCGCCACGCGGACGGTAGTTCTCGGGCTTGCCCTTGTAGCCGCCGCCTTCGCTGGCGTGGCTCTTGTAGCCGACGGCACGCGCCGGACGATCCGCCGATCCGCCGTGGCTCTTGAACCCGGCCGAGCGCGGGGCCGTTTTCTGGTCAGGGGTCCAGCGCGGTTTCTTGGGGGCTTCCTCGGTCCCTTCGGGACGTGCGGCATAGGCCGGACGCGCCGGACGATCGTCCTGCCGCTTATCCTTCCAATCCGGCCGCGCCTCGCTGGGCGTCACGCGGGGACGGTCTTCGTACTTGGGCTTGGGCTTCGGTGCGTATTCACGCGGCGCGGCTTCGACGCCCTCTTCCTCGACCACCCGTGGCGGCTTTGGCGCATAGGCGGGCTTTTCGCGGCGCTCGGGACGCTCCGGCTTGGCAAAGCGCGGCTTGTCAAAGTCCGGCTCACCCTCGACCCGCTCCATCGTCAGACCCTTGTCCAACTCGACCGTGCCGCCGAAGCGTGAAGCCAGCGCTTCAGAGATCTGAACGAAAGTCTCATCCTCACGCACCCGGATCGCGCCGATCCCGTCCTTGGCGATGGACCCTGCGTCGCAGATCTTCGGCAAGAGCCAGCGCGCCTCGGCCCGGCCAGACCGGCCGACCGAAATGCGGAACCAGACCGACGGCCCGAACTCGCCACGCTCACGCGGGGCGGACGGGGGCGGGACCGGCAGGTCGGTCGAAAGCACCTCGGGTGCCGAACGCCCCTCGCGCCACAGGCGCACGAAGGCCGCCGCCAGAGCTTCGGGGCCGAATTGCTCCAAGAGGTCCGAAGCGATGCCGACATCATCACCAATGGGCATGGTCAGCGACGGATGCTCCAGAATCCGCAGGTCGTCCTTGGCCTGCACGTCGTCCGCTCCGGGGGCAGAACCCCATTCAGCCACGACCTTGGCGCCAGACAAAAGCCGCTGCGCCTTCTTGTATTCCGCCGGGGTCACGATCAGCGCCGAAACACCCTTCTTGCCAGCCCGCCCCGTCCGGCCCGACCGGTGCAGCAGCGTCTCCGAGTTCGACGGCAGATCGGCATGAATCACCAGCTCCAGCCCCGGCAGGTCGATGCCTCGTGCCGCGACGTCGGTGGCGATGCAGACCCGCGCCCGCCCATCCCGGAGCGCTTGCAGCGCATGGGTCCGTTCCTGCTGCGAAAGTTCGCCCGACAGCGCCACGACCTGGAACCCCCGGTTCCCCATCCGCGCCAGCAGGTGGTTCACGTTCACACGCGTCTTGCAGAACACGATGGCCGTGCGCGCATCGTAATAGCGCAGCACGTTGAAAATCGCATGTTCGCGGTCCCGCACCGCCACGCTAAGGGCGTGATACTCGATGTCGACGTGCTGCTTGGCCTCGCCCTGCGCCGCAATCCGCAGCGCATCCTTCTGGAACGTCCCCGCCAGCTTCTCGATCTCTTTCGGCACGGTGGCCGAGAACATCAGCGTCCGACGCTCAGGCGGCGCAGCGGCCAGGATGAACTCCAGATCCTCGGCAAAGCCAAGGTCCAGCATTTCGTCCGCTTCATCCAGCACCACGGCGCGCAAGCCCGACAGGTCAAGCGACCCACGCTCGATGTGGTCGCGCAACCGGCCCGGAGTGCCGACAACGATGTGCGCCCCCCGTTCCAGCGCCCGGCGTTCGGTGCGGTAGTCCATGCCGCCAACGCAGGTCGCAAGCTTGGCCTGCGCCCCGGCGTAAAGCCACTCCAGCTCCCGTGCAACCTGCAGCGCCAACTCTCGCGTCGGGGCAATCACCAGGGCGATGGGCTTGTCAGCGTACAAAAGCACGTCCTGCCCACCCAGAATCTCTGGCGCGATTGCCATCCCGAAGGCCACCGTCTTGCCCGAACCCGTCTGCGCCGAGACGAGCAGGTCGCGCCCGGCGACGCCTTCCTCAAGCACGGCATTCTGCACCGAGGTCAGGGTTTCATAGCCCTTGGCGGCCAAAGCCTGCGCCAGCGGCGCGGCCACGTTTTCAATCGTCATGATGTCTTTCCAAAGGGGGGCGAAGCCATGCGCCCATCAAAGCCAAACGGCCCCTGTCCCCTTGGTGCGGGCCTCCTCGCCCACAGTCCCGGAATCTCGACCGTGGGGGGCCAGTATCCGAAACTTCCCCGACTGTATAGGGCTTACGCGCCGGACAACCGACGGATCGCTTCGGCGTGGGGGAGGGAAGGCAGCGCCAGCACCCCTTTCGCCTGCGCAGTGGCCGAGTTGAACCGCAAAGGCGCACCGGTCATGTCCGTAACCACCGCCCCTGCGCGTTCGGCGATCAGGGACCCCGCTGCGATGTCCCATTCCCAGGCGTCGCGCAGGGTCAACATCCCGTCAAAGCGCCCTTCTGCAGCAAGGCACATCCGGTAGGCCAGCGAGGCACGAAAGCTCCGGGTGATTTCCGGCACCCCGCCCGGCCATTTTTCGGGCAGCATGTTCGCCTTCGTGGTCAGGATGTTGGCCCCTTCCAGCCGGTCGCGACCGCTGGCCCGGATCACCTCGCCATCCTTCATCGGGGCCGAGGTCTCGGATGCCGTGTAGATGCGGTCGATGGCCGGCAGATACACGACGCCCGCCGTCACCTTGCCCTTGTGGGCGACGGCCAGCGAATGCGCCCAGGTCTCTTCGCCCGCCACAAAGGCCCGCGTCCCGTCGATGGGGTCGACGATGAAGACAGTGTCGACTGCCAGCCGATCCGTATTGTCCGGCGTCTCTTCCGACAGCCAGCCATAGTCCGGCCGCAACCCCAGCAGCTTGGCCTTCAGCATGTCATTGACCGCCAGGTCCGCCTCGGTCACCGGCCCATGCTCGCCGCCCTTGTCCCAGACCTGCGGGTCCTTGCGCCAATAGCGCAGCGCGATCCGCCCCGCTTCGCGCGCGGCCTCGGTCAGCAGCGCAAGGTCACGCGCCGGCAAGGGTCATCCCGTCGATCAGGATTGACGGTACCCGGGTCGACAGATGTGCCCGCGCATCGTTCGCCGGGATGATCCGCAACAGCATGTCCTTCAGGTTCCCCGCGATGGTGCATTCGTGGACCGGATAGGCCAACTGCCCGTTCTCCACCCAGAAGCCCGAGGCCCCGCGCGAATAATCCCCCGTCGTCGGGTTGATCGTGGATCCGATCATCGAGGTGACCAGAAGCCCCGTTCCCATCTGCCTCAAGAGGTCCTCACGGCTGACAACCCCTTGCGTTAGATCGATATTCGTCGTCGACGGCGACGGTGGTGCCGAAGTTCCCCGCATCGCGTTGGCGGTGGATGGCATCCCAAGCTTTCGCCCCGTCGCCAGGTCCAGCACCCAGCCCGTCAGCACCCCATCCGCAACGATCTCTCGCCGGCGGGTCGCCAGCCCCTCGCCGTCGAAGGGCCGCGACGATCCGATGCGCACCCGATGCGGGTCCTCCACCAGCGACAGACCCTTGGGCAGCACCTGTTTGCCAAGCAAATCCCGCGCCCAGCTTGACCCCCGGGCAATCGACGTCCCGTTGATCGCAGACAACAGATGCCCGACCAACGATGACGCCACGCGTTCGTCATAGACCACCGGGAAAGTCCCGGTCTTCGGCTTCACCGACCCCACGCGCTGCAAGGTCCTCTGTGCCGCCAGCCGCCCGATCTCCTCGGCCGAGGGCATGTCCGAGGCGTAAATCCGCCCCTCGCCCGCGTAGTCCCGCTGCATCTCGGTGCCGCTGCCGGTGAAGGCCACCGCCGACAATGAGGTCGACGTCCGCCCGTAGCCGCCCGAAAACCCGTTCGTGGCAGCCATGTGCAGCGCCCGCTGGCTGTAGCTCGCCGCCGCCTCGACCTGGGTGATGCCAGAAGTCTCCAGCGCCGCCGCTTCGACCGCGCGGGCCGAAGCCTCAAGAACCGCCGCGCCCGGCTCTCCTGCCGGATCGGCAAGGTCCAGCGCGCCCAGGTCCCAGCCGGACGCCAAATCGCCAGCCTCTGCCAGCCCCGCTGTCGGATCCTCCGGCGCTTCGCGCGCCATCGCCACGGCCCGCTCAGCCAGCGCGGTGATCGTCGCGTCCGTGGTATCCGAAGCCGACACGCAAGCCTGCCGCCGCCCGATCAGCACCCGCAGGCCGATCTCGATCCCTTCGGACCGCTCTGCCGTCTCCAGTGCGCCCTTGCGGATCTCGATCGAGACCGCCGTTCCCGCCACAGCAAGCGCGTCGGCGCTGTCTGCCCCGGCCTTTCGGGCGGCATCAAGCAGGGCGTGGCTCAGGTCGGACAGGCTGCGGGTCATGGCTCTACCTCTGGTCAGATGCAGGAGGTAGTCCTGCCCGCCGTCCGGTGCAAGGCCAGGCAGTCGCTCACCCGGCCCTGACGCCTATTGCAGCTGCATCCCGTTGGCGAACAGGCCCCCATCCTTGAACTCGATCTCGGAGACCAGTTCGTCTGGCCCGGCACCGGGCCGCGCGAACATGCCCAGCCCCATCCGGAAGCCCATTGCGTCGTCGTCGCTCAGGATGCCCAGCGCGATCAGGTTGTCGACCAGCTGGTTCACACCCTTGATGTTCACCGTGATCTTGCCATCCGGACGCGGGATGCCGCCAAAGGTCGCAAGGTCCGTATTGTCGAAGGTCAGACCACCGGCCGCCGAAACCTCGGCCCCCGCCGCCTTGGCCAGTACCTGCGTCAGGTCCAGGCTCTCCAGCTTGCCGGGGGGCTGTGCACCCTCCATCTGCAGAGAGGGGTCCATGATGTCCTGCTCCCAGTATCCCCTGCCCTTCAAATCGACGATGAAGGTCGCGGGGTCCCGCGACAGCGATCCTGCCGGGTCGAACAGACCCCAGACATCTTCCGATACGGTGAAGTCCACCACCTTGGTCAGGAAGCTGAAATCCTGCGCCGAGTCAGACTTCGACACCGGCATCAGGACGTTGAACCCGCTTTCCGCAAAGGCGACTTCCACCTGCGGGAACGGGATTTCCGCGCCCGAAATGGTGAACTTCGCCCCGTTCAGCGAGGTACCATAGTTCAGCCGGTCCTTGTCCATCGCCAGCACGAAGCCGCCGCCGGTGGCATTGGCCGCCATCTTGGTCGGCCCCGTCGCCTCGGTGATGTCGGCCGTCATCGTCATCGCGCCGAAATTCAGGCTCGTATCCATCGTGAAGCCGGAATTCAGCGCAGCCGCCATGTTTGCCATCATCTCGGCCGACAGGAAGTTCCCCTTCGTCGCTCCGGTCAGATCGGCGAAGCTGACCACGAACGTGCCCGAGCCACCCTCGCCGTTCCCTGTTCCCGACAGGTTCAGCACGGCCGACTTGGCCGCAAAGCTGGTGTCGAGGCCCAGGGTCTCGCCCGACTTGGTCATCTTGTAGGCGCTGGTGACCTCGGTCATCGCAAGGTCGGCCTTGGTGTCCAGCACCTTGCCCGTCTCGTCGGTGACCTCGTCCAGCGTCATCGTCACCTGCGGCGCGGTCAGATTATAGCTGGTCTCGGCTGCACTCCCCCCCGCCACGACCTTCGCGCCAGGCTGGCTGATGGTCACCTTCAACGAGCCCGGCCCGTCCGCCTGCTGTGGGAAGGCCATCTGCAGCGGGTAGCTGTCCGGCATGGTCACCGTGACCGTCCCGTCACCAGTGTCGGTGAAGACCAGCTTGTCGAAGCTAACGCTGGCGCTGCCGCCCATCTCGTCCTTGAAGGCGACCACGACGTCCGTCACCTCCACCTCGGATCCGCTGTCCGCCGTGTTGCCCACGGTCAGCTCCTGCCCAGCCGAGGTCAGCATCTCCTGCCAGCTGGCCCAGACCTCCTGAGGGGTCACGTCGGCACTGGCAGAGGTCGCAAGGAAAACAAGGGCAAGCGCCGAGGAACAGGTGAGGGCGCGGGTCATGGCATATGCCTTTCAGGTTGAAATCGCTATGCACAACCTTTCTATCTCGTCCGGAACCCGTCAAGGGTTTCAAAAGGTCACGTCGGGAAAGTCGCGCGGGGAACGCATGATACGGGTCGAACATGTCGGGGACTGCTGCACGATCACGCTTGCGCGGCCGGAAAAGGCCAATGCACTGACCGAGGGAATGCTGGAAGGCCTTGCCTCTGCCGTCGCTGGCACCACTGCAAAGGTCCTGATCCTGACCGGCGAGGGCAAGGTCTTCTCTGCCGGGGCCGACCTTGACGGCATGAAAGCCGGCCTTGGCCTTTCCCCCGCCTGGGAAGACGCTTCGGGTGCCATCGCGGCCTTCCCCGGCCTCTCCATAGCCGCCCTGAACGGCACCTTGGCAGGCGGAGCAATGGGCGCGGCGCTGGCTTGCGACTTGCGCATAGCCGTCCCCTCGGCGAATTTCTTCTACCCAGTCATGCGCCTTGGCTACCGCCCGCAGCCCTCAGACCCGGGTCGCCTTGCGGCACTGGTCGGCCCGTCCCGCGCAAAGATGATCCTGCTTGCAGGTCAGCGTATCGACGCCGAGACGGCGCTTGCCTGGGGCCTGATCGACCGCATCTGCCCGCCCGAAGCCCTTATCGACACCACCATGTCGCTGGCCGAACAGGCGCTTGCCGCCGATCCGGGGCATGTTGCCGCCCTGAAGCGCATGACCAACGGGGACAAGCCATGACCAACACTTACGACAAAGGCCGCCTGAACCTGCCCTTCGTCGGCATATCGACCTTCGGCAAGAACCCCTACCAACCCGACTGGTCGAAGATCGACGCCGACTTCGCCATCCTCGGCGCGCCCTTCGACTTCGGCACCCAGTTCCGCGCCGGGGCCCGCTTCGGCCCCCGTGGCATCCGTGAGGCCTCCACGCTTTTCTCCTTCGGCCACGCCGGGGCCTATGACCACGAAGACGACGTGACCTACTTGGAGGGTGTGCGCATCCTCGACATCGGCGATGCCGACATCGTCCACACCGACACCGAAACCTCTCACGCCAACATCGAAACCGGCGTCCGCGCCATCCTCGCTGCCGGAGCGATCCCTGTCGTCCTTGGTGGAGACCACTCCATCAACATCCCCTGCATCCGCGCCTTCGAAGGCCGCCCCCTCCACATCGTGCAGATCGACGCCCACCTGGACTTTGTCGACGTTCGGCACGGCGTCCGCCACGGCCACGGCAACCCAATGCGCCGCGCCGCCGAACAGGACCACGTCAAGGGCATCACCGCGCTGGGTATCCGCAACGTCAGTTCCACCGCAAAGGACGGGTATGAGGCCGCGCGGAAGATGGGCGACGACATCCTCTCCGTCCGCCAGATCCGCAAACTGGGGATCGAGGCGACCCTCGCCCGCATCCCCAAGGACATCGATTACTACCTGACCATCGACATCGACGGCTTCGACCCCTCCATCGCCCCCGGCACCGGCACCCCCTCGCACGGCGGCTTCCTCTACTACGAGGTACTTGAGCTGATCGACGGCCTGACGAAACAGGGCAACATCATCGGCATCGATCTGGTCGAGGTCGCCCCCGACTACGACCACTCCGGCACCACCACGATCCTCGCGGCGCAGATCCTGCTGAACACCCTCGGGCGCATCGCCCATAACCGGAGGTAACGCGTGGAGGAGCTGAATCGCTGGTTTAGAGACGCATATGACACTGCGCTGGGCTGGCTTTCCTCCCCCGCCGCCCTGTCGCAGTTCGGCATTCTCATCGCCGCGTATATACTCGCGCGCGTCCTTGCCCGCCGTTTCACGCCTAACATCGAACGCACGCTGACCCCGAAGCCCGAGGCGACACACACCTTCGTCCGCCTCCGCCGCTTCGCACTCCTGTTCCTGCCGCTCCTTCTGCCCCTCCTCGCCTATGCCCTCACCGCCGCAGGCGAAGGCCTGACCCGCGCCACCTTTGGCTCGGGCGAAGTCATCGCCTTCGGCAAACGCGTCTTCCTTTTCCTCGCCGCGCTGGAGCTCGTTCGCAAAGTCCTGCCCCCCGGCTTCCTGAAGCTGATGGGCCGCTATGTCCTCCTCCCCGTCATGGCGCTGCACGCCCTGGGGGTCCTGGACGACGTGACAGCGAGGCTCGACGCCGCCCAAGTCAACCTCGGCAACATCCAGTTCACCGCCCTGGCCCTGATCCGCGGCCTGATCGCCGGCACGCTCCTCTTCTGGCTTGGCGGCTGGTCCAACCGTCAGTCCACCGGATACCTCAAGGCGCAGCCCGACCTCCGCCCCGCCACCCGCGAGCTTGCCATCAAGGCCAGTGAGGTCGCCATCTTTGGCGCGGCCTTCCTTCTCCTCATGTCGATCATGGGCATCGACCTGACCGCCGTCGCCGTGCTTGGCGGTGCGCTGGGCGTCGGGATCGGCCTCGGCCTGCAGCAGATTGCTGCCAACTTCGTCTCGGGGATCATCCTTCTTCTCGAAGGCCAGACCACCGTCGGCGACTACGTCGAACTCGACGGGGGCGAGAAGGGCACCATCGTCAAGATGACAGCCCGCGCCTGCGTTCTCGAAACCTTTGACGGCAAATGGATCGTCGTCCCGAACGAGCATTTCATCACCTCCCGCGTGGTGAACTACTCTGACCAAGGCAGCGCAAACCGCTATGAGGCCCTGTTTTCTGTGTCTTGCGAGACGGACATAAACCTCGTGCCCGACATAATCGAACGCGCGGTGTCAAAACTCGCCTTCGTCCTGCACTCCCCCGACGGCCCCGACTGCGAACTCCGCGGTTTCGGCGAGTCCTCTGTCGACTTCGCCGTTGAATACTGGGTCGCGGGCATCGACGACGGGAAGAACAAGTACGGCTCCCCCGTCCTCTTCGCGATCTGGAACGCGCTGAAAGAGGCCGGGATTGACATGCCCTACCCCCACCGCGTCGTCGAACTGCGCAATGCGCCCGCAGCCTGAGTCCCCCCAAGCCCTTGTCATCGGTGCCGGCCCAGCCGGCCTGATGGCCGCCGAGGAACTTGCCAAGGCCGGTATCAGAACGCTTGTCTGCGAAGCAAAGCCCACTATTGCCCGCAAGTTCCTGATGGCGGGAAAGTCCGGCCTCAACGTCACCAAGGACGATGACGCGGACATCTTCGCCACCCGCTACGACACACCCCACCTCCGTCCGATCCTGCAGAATTTCGGCCCGCGGGACGTCCGCATCTGGTGCCGCGCCCTTGGGCAAGAGGTCTTCACCGGCTCCTCCGGCCGCGTCTTCCCCGTGGCGATGAAGGCCTCACCCCTGCTCCGGGCATGGGCGCAGCGCCTGACCTCGCAAGGCGTCGAAATCCGCACCCGCTGGCGCTGGACCGGCTTTCATGGCAATGCCTTCACCTTCGACACCCCCACCGGACCCCAGTCGCTGACCCCGAAAGTCACCATCCTCGCCCTTGGCGGCGCCAGCTGGCAGCGCCTCGGCTCTGACGGCGCCTGGGTGCCGTGGTTGCGCGAAAAGGGCGTGCAGATCACCGACTGGCAGCCCGCCAACATGGGCTTCCGCGTCGACTGGTCCGCCCATATGGCCCCGTTCTTTGGCCAGCCGGTCAAGGGAATTGCACTGATTGCAGGCCCGCACCGCGAACTGGGAGAGTTCATCATCTCGTCCAAAGGGGTGGAGGGCAGTGGAATCTACAGTCTTTACAAAGACCTTCGCAGCGGCTCACGCCTCGCTGTCGATCTTCTCCCCGACCTTGGCCAGGACGAGATCACCCGCCGTCTGTCGAGAATGAAGCCGGGCGAAAGCACCACCAACCGCCTGCGAAAGCTTGGCCTCGACCCCACCCAGATCGCCTTGGTGATGGAGTTCGCGCGCAGCGACCCCTTCGCACACCTCAAGCACCTGCCCATCCAGCTGCAAGGCCCAAGGCCCCTCGACGAAGCGATCAGCGTCGCGGGAGGCATCGCCTGGGACGCCCTTACCCCCGACCTTGAACTGAAAGTGCTCCCGAACACCTTCGTCGCCGGAGAAATGCTGGATTGGGAGGCCCCGACCGGTGGCTACCTTCTCACCGCCTGCTGGGCAACGGGACGCTGGGCCGGCCAGGCCGCAGCCCGCCGCCTGCGCTAGGCTTCCGCGTGCAGGGCCTCGAACCAGGGCAGCACCTGCTCGCGCAGGATCTCCACCGCCAGGTCAAGGCACTCCGGCCGCTCCAGCACGTCGACAAAGGCCAGTGTCCCCGGATCGCTGACGTCCGCCTCGAAGAAATCGGCCAAAGTCACATCCTCGCCGCCCGGCCAGTCGGGGTGATCGGGCACCTCACCTGACGGGGTCACGAACCGCAGCACGATCCGCACGTCCCAACCATACCGATCACGCTGCAGATGCACCGCCGACTTCCCGGCAGAAGAGCTTCGGCTCCATGTCGTCTTAACCAGAGTGTATCCGGCGGGCGTAAGCACCCCACTCAGCGTCGAGACGATCCGCCCCCAGGCCTCTTCCCGCCGCGCCGGAAAAGCCGGGTCATTCGCGGCCAGGTGCTTGCGGGCGGAAAGGTCCGGGTCGTCCATTCAGGCCGAAAGCCCGCCCGCCAGGTCCGGCACGTCCAGCGCGCTGAACCCGTAGTGGCGCAGCCAACGCAGGTCGGCCTCGAAGAACGCCCGCAGGTCCGGGATGCCGTATTTCAGCATCGCGATCCGGTCGATCCCCATCCCGAACGCAAAGCCCTGCCATTGCGTCGGATCGACGCCCGCCGCCTGCAGAACCTTCGGATGCACCATGCCGGACCCCAGGATCTCCATCCACTTGTCGCCCTCGCCGATCTTCAGCTGACCACCGACGTTGGAATAACGGATGTCGACCTCGGCCGAAGGCTCGGTGAACGGGAAGTGCGACGCGCGGAACCGCAACTCCACCTTGTCGACCTCGAAGAACGCCCGGCAGAACTCCTCCAGCGTCCACTTCAGGTTGGCCATCGAAATCGACCGATCGATCGCCAGCCCCTCGACCTGGTGGAACATCGGCGTATGGGTCTGGTCCATGTCCATCCGGTAGACGCGACCCGGAGCAATCACCCGAATCGGCGCGCCCTGCGCCATCATCGCCCGGATCTGCACCGGGCTGGTATGGGTCCGCAGGACATGCGGCGGGCGGTTGTCGCCTTCCGCGCGGGCCATGAAGAACGTGTCATGCTCCTGCCGCGCAGGGTGTTCGGGCGGGATGTTCAGCGCATCGAAGTTATACCAGTCGCTTTCGACCTGCGGTCCCTCGGCCACCGAGAACCCCATGTCGGCAAAGATCGCCGTCAGCTCTTCCATGACCTGGCTCACCGGATGCACCGTCCCGCGCGGCCGCGGCCGCCCCGGCAGCGTCACGTCCAGCCATTCGGTCTTCAGTCGCTCATTCAGGGCCGCATCGCCCAGCGCCACCTTCCGCGCCCGAAGTGCCGCGTCGATCTCGTCCTTCAGCGCGTTCAGACCCGCCCCTGCCGCTTTCCGCGCCTCGGGGTCCATCTTCCCCAGACCCGCCATCAGCGCGGAAATCTCGCCCTTCTTGCCCAAGGCCCCCACGCGGACTTCTTCCAGCCCGGCTTCATCCGCCGCGCCGGCCACCGCCGCCAGATACTTGGCCTTCAGCGTGTCGATCCCGTCCATCACTGGTCTCCTGCAAGTCGGGTTCTCTGCTAGCGGCGAAGCCCCCGCGATGCAAGGTTCAGAAGATCGACCGCCGCCCCCGGACCTCCAGCATCCGGCGCGACCGGCCCACCTGCCCGTTCTGCGCCGTGATCGCGACCGGAGGTTCTTTCAGCCGCTTCTCGATCACCACAAGGCTGTCGTAGAACCTGATCCCGCCAATCTCGCGCGCCATGGGATGCAAGGGAAACCCGACATCGTCCTCGGTATACCAGGAATGCATCCGGTCAATCAGGTCCTTGGCGAATTCGACGAAACTCGCGGGCGCGCGGAAGCCTCCGCCGAAGCCAGGCCAATAGCTCGTATGCACGTCCTCGACGATGTAGAGCCCCCGGTCGCGGAGCCGCGGCCAAAGGTGGCGGAAGCTGGTGATCTGCTGGTGCATCTTGTGGCCGCCATCGTCGACGATCAGATCGAACGGCCCATGAGCCGTGCCCACCCGTTCCATAAACTCCGGGTCAGCCTGATCGCCGATCTCGACCACGGTCCCCGGCAAGGCCAAGGCCTTGCAGGCCGGGTCGATGTCCAGGAACACCAGCTTTGACCCTGCGCCCAGAAACCCCTGCCACATCGGCAACGAGCCGCCCTTGTAGACCCCGATCTCCAGAAAGCTGAGGTCCCGACCCCGCCAGTCACCCAGAAGCGCGTCGTAAAGCTCCAGGTAATGCTCCATCTTGAACAGCATTCGGTCGCCGGACTGCGGCGGATAGTCGCGGAAATACCTGCACTCGGACATCGGTCACCTCTTCGGACCGCAGTCTTGCCGCGTCCGAAGCCTCTGGTCCAGTCGCTATCCCTTGACCGAAGCCGTCACGTAGTTGCAGCTCAGGTCCCGGTCCGACAGGCTCCAGCGCCAGGTGACGGGGTTGAACACCATGCCCTTGCGATCCACCGGCCGCAGCCCGGCTTTCCCGATCAAGGCATAAAGCTCGTCCGGAGTGATGAACTTCGCCCAGTCATGCGTGCCTTTCGGCAGCCAGCGCATCACCCACTCCGCGCCCACGATCGCCATGACGAAGCTCTTTGGGTTGCGGTTCAGCGTCGAACAGATCATCAGCCCGCTGGGTTTCAAAAGCTGCTGGCACGCCGTCAGATAGGCTTGCGGATCAGCCACATGCTCGACCACTTCCATGTTCAGCACGACGTCGAACTGTTCGCCCGCCGCGGCCAGAGCCTCGGCCGTCGTGTGGCGGTAGTCGATGTCCAGTCCGGACTGCTTGGCATGGGCTTGCGCCACCGGAATGTTCCGCTCGGCCGCGTCAGCACCGACGACGTCGGCCCCCAGCCGCGCCATCGGCTCGGACAGAAGGCCGCCGCCGCAGCCGATGTCCAGAATCCGCAGGCCCTTGAACGGAAGCGCCCCTGTCAGATCCCGCCCAAACTCTGCGGCGATCTGGCTGGTGATATAGTCCAACCGGCAAGGGTTCAGCATGTGCAGCGGCTTGAACTTGCCGTTAGGGTCCCACCATTCCGCCGCCATGCGCTCGAACTTGGCCACTTCCTGCGGATCAACCGTATCCACCGCCATCGCTGCCTCCTATTGCCCTTCGACTTCGGGCTTTCCCGTGGCTATATAGAGCGAAGATGGATCAGAGATCAGGTCAAAAGCGCGCAGTCGAATACCTTTACCCGCCGATCGATCCGTTCGATCAGCGCGTGATAGATATGGGCGACGGCCATCGCGTCTATGTGGAACAGTGCGGGCACCCTGACGGCATCCCGGTGATCGTGTTCCACGGCGGACCGGGCGGCGGCTGCTCGCCCGCGATGCGCCGCTACTTCGACCCGCGTATCTTCCGCGTCATCCTGTTCGACCAGCGCGGCTGCGGCCGTTCGCGCCCACATGCCAGCGTCACCGCCAACACCACCTGGCACCTCGTTCAGGATGTCGAGGTGATTCGTCAGACACTGGGCATCGACCGCTTCATCTGCTTCGGCGGCAGCTGGGGCGCGACCCTTGCGCTGATCTACGCGATCACCCACCCCGACCACGTCTCGCACCTCGTCCTCCGCGGCGTCTTCCTTGCAACCAAGGCCGAGCTGACCTGGTTCTATGGCGGCGGGGCGGGGGCCTTCTTCCCCGACCTCTGGGCCCGTTTCACCGAAGTCATCCCCGAGGCCGAGCGTGACGACCTCATTGCCGCCTACCACCGCCGCCTCTTCTCCGGCAACCTGGTCGAGGAAACCCGCTACGGCCGCATCTGGGCCAACTGGGAAAACGCCCTCGCCTCGATCCAGAACGAAGGCGCGCTGGGCGAAAGCCCCTCGGACTACGCCCGTGCCTTTGCCCGACTGGAAAACCACTACTTCCAGAACGCGGGCTTCCTCGAATGCGACGGCTGGATCCTGCGCGAACGCAAGAAGATCGAGCATATCCCGGCGACCATCATCCAGGGCCGCTACGACATGATCTGCCCGCCCCAATCCGCCTGGTCCCTGGCGCGGGGCTGGGCCAAGTGCGATCTGAAGATGGTCCCGATGGCCGGCCACGCCCTGTCCGAACCGGGGATTTCCGAGGCGCTGGTTCGTGTGATGGACTGGTTGCGCACGTAGGGTGGGCAATTTGCCCACCGTCCCGTCAAAGTCAGGCTTCGGGATCCGAAAAATAGTCCTCGTCGACACTCCGGATCACATAGGACACCCGGTCGCGCACTCCGGCTCCATGCCGGATCATCAACCGCGCCAGCTCTCGCCCCCCGATCAGCACTACCCGATGCTGCACCTTCGCCAGATATCCACGCGCCGCAGCATCGGAAGCATCATCTCCTGGTAGGTCGGAACACTCACGCCCGCTTCCCCACCACGGCGACGCCCAGCGCTTCCAGCACCTTCGCCTCGATATGCGCCGCATCAAGCCCCGCGACCCGGTACATCGCCTCGGGCGAGGCCTGGTCGATGAAGATGTCCGGCAGCACCAGCGACCGGAACTTCAGCCCCCGGTCAAAGACGGCCTCCTCGGCCAGAAGCTGCGCGACATGGCTCCCAAATCCGCCCACCGCGCCTTCCTCAACCGTCACCAGCGCCTCATGCCCCCGCGCCAGCTGCAGGATCAGCTCCCGGTCCAGGGGCTTGGCGAACCGAGCATCCGCGACCGTCACCGAAACCCCGCGCCCCGCCAAAGCCTCCGCCGCCTTCAGGCTTTCGCCCAGTCGCGTCCCAAACGACAGGATCGCCACCCGCGAGCCCTCGCGCACGACCCGGCCCCGGCCAATCTCCAGCGGCACACCGCGCGCGGGCATCTCCACCCCCACGCCCTCGCCCCGCGGATAGCGGAAGGCAATCGGCCCGCTGTCATGCGCCACGGCCGTCGCCACCATATGGACCAGCTCTGACTCGTCGGCGGCGGCCATCACCACGAACCCCGGCAGGTTCGCCAGGAACCCCACGTCGAACGCCCCCGCATGGGTCGCCCCATCGGCCCCCACCAACCCCGCCCGGTCGATGGCAAACCGCACCGGCAACCGCTGGATCGCTACATCGTGCACGACCTGATCGTACCCGCGCTGCAGGAACGTTGAATAAATCGCGCAGAACGGCTTCATCCCGCCCGCCGCGAGACCCGCGCTGAACGTCACTGCATGCTGCTCGGCAATCCCCACGTCGAAACACCGCTTTGGGAACCGCGAGGCAAACAGGTCCAGCCCCGTCCCGTCCGGCATCGCCGCCGTCACCGAGACGATCTTCTCATCCCGCTCCGCCTCGGCCACCAGCGACTGCGCAAACACCTTGGTATAGGACGGAGCATTCGACGCCGCCTTCACCTGCACCCCGGTCAGCACGTCGAACTTGCCCGTCGCATGCCCCTTGTCCCGCGCCGCCTCGGCCGGGGCATAGCCCTTGCCCTTCTTGGTCAGCACATGGATCAGCACCGGCCCCGTGGCGCGAGCCTTCACCGTCCGCAGCACCGGGAGCAGCTGGTCCAGATCATGCCCGTCGATGGGCCCAACGTACTCGAACCCCAGCGATTCAAACAAAGTCCCGCCCACGGCCATGCCCTTCAGCATGTCCTTGGCCCGCTTCGCCCCTTCCTGGAACGGCGAGGGCAGCAGCCCC
>JAIXSA010000148.1 GCA_027484915.1 Paracoccaceae bacterium
CTCCATAGGGGAGAACTCCACCCCCGGCTGGACGACGAGGCCGCCGATCTGGTCGAGGGGGATGTTTGCGGCGGTGAAGGCGTCGCGGTGGGCGACGAGGGTGGCCTTGGCGGCTTGCGGCTTGGTGGGAGGGATGTCGCCGTGGTCGTCGGTCCGCGCGCCGCCAGGGGGTGGGACTTCGGTGCCGATGACGAAGAGGAGTGCGCCGGGGTCGGGAGCGTGTTTCAGGGCGGTTGCGGCGAGGGCGGCGGAGCGGGTGGCGGTGATTTCGTCGGGGAGTTGGGGGGCTTCGCCCGCGCAGCCTTCGGAGCAGTCGAGGTGGATCTTGGTGAAGCCTGCGATGGCGTAGTCGGCGACCATCCGGTGCCCTTTTTGCATGGCCTGGTCGGCAGGGAGTTTGCGCCAAGCTTGGGGCCCCAGGTGGTCGCCGCCGAAGAGGATGCGGTTGGGATCGACTTCGGCGCGGCTGGCTATGTCTTGGACGAAGCTGATGAAATCGGCGGCTTTTAGGCCGGTATAGCCGCCGTCCTGATTGACCTGGTTCGAGGTGGCTTCGACCAAGATGGGCTGGTCCAGGTGTTCGGCGAGGGTCAGAGAGGCCTCCAGCGCTTGTGCGTGGGCGGTGCAAACCGAGGGGATGGCGATGGGCTCGCCACCACGGTTGCGGGCGATGATCTGGCGGAGGTCAGGCATGGCTGGCCTCGTTCAAGGCGTGGAGGGCGGCACCGCGCGCGCCGCTGGCGTCGCCGCCTTCGGCGAGGCGGATTGAGGAGATCGGGAAGCCCTTCAGGGTGGCCTGGGTCAGACGGTTGGCGAGGTCGTGGGTGAGGCCGGGGGCGCGGGAGAGGCCGCCTCCCAGCACGATGACCTCGGGGTCGATGGTGAGGCAGAGGGTGATGAGGAACTCGGTGGCGAGGTCGAGCCAGATGTCCCAGGCTTTGGCGAAGTCCGGATTGTGCGGACGATCGGCGACGATGGCTTCGGGCGACTGGTCGGTGCCGGTCAGGTGGGCGGCGATGCGGGCAAGGCCGGGGGCGGAGAGGTAGGTCTCCACGCACCCCTGGCGGCCGCAGCCGCAGGTGAGGATCGGGAGGCTGTGGGCCACGATGGGCGTGGCGGCGAGGGGGAAGTGACCGAACTCCCCTCCGGTTTGCGCCGGGGAGGGGAGGAGTTTGCCCCCCGTCACGACGCCCCCGGCGACGCCGGTGCCGAGGATGAGGCCGACGGCGGGATCGGCTCCCCTTGCCGCGCCGAGGGTGGCTTCGGAGAGGGTGAGGGCGCGGCAGTCGTTGATCCAGGCGATCTTTCGTTTGGCGGCGATTGCGATGTCGGCCGGGAAAGGTTTGCCGGTGGCGGAGAGGTTGGAGGTGAGGGCGAGGCCGGTTTTCGGGTTGATCAACCCGGCGGCGGAGATGCCGATGGGGGCCTGTCCATGCGTCTCGCACCAGCGGATGGCCTCGGCCATCGCGGTGACAAGGTTGGGGTAGTCCTTTGGCGTGGGCCAGCGGTTGCGGGCAACCAGGGTCCAGTCCGAGGCGAAGACCTGTGCCTCGATCTTGGTGCCGCCGAGGTCGATGCCCGCTGCAATCATGGTGTCACCGGGTGGAGTTTCACGCCGGAGACAACGCGGGTGAGAGTGCCCTGGCCGGCGAAAGGGTCATCGACGTTCAGGCCGAGGGCGTCTGACCACGTGACGGCGAGGAGTTGGGCGAGGGCGACGTAGAGCGGGGCGGACCAGAGGTCGCCGTGTGGTTGGTAGATCTCGGGGGCGGTGATCCGACTGGCTGGGAATTGTGCGTGGAGTTCGGCGAGGAGGTCTTCGTCATAGGCGCGGGTGTGGGGGTCGGCGGAGCGGAAGAGCCAGAGGTCGGTTGCGCCGACGGTGAAGCTTTTCGGGCCGTGGCGGAAGCCGAGAGTCGAATCCCAGAGCGCGGGGATCTGGCCGGAGGCGAGCTCCATGACCTTGAGGGCAGCCTCGCGGGCGGCGAAGGCGAGGGGGCCGGAGCCGAGGAAGACGACGCGCTGAGGGAGGCGGGCGGCGCGGGCGGATGCGGTTAAGGCGGGGAGGAGCGATTGCAGAGTGTCGGCGAGGTCTTTCAGGCGTGTTGGAGTGTCTTCGGGGGCAAGGCTGGCGTCGAAGAGGGCGGCGGCGGTGAGGAGCATGGTGGAGAAGCTGGAGGTCATCGCGAAGCCCTGGTCGTGGGTGGCTTCGGGGAGGGTGATGACTTTGGCTTTGGCGTCCTGGCCGAGGGCGGACCCGGCGTTGCAGGTGATGTTGAGACGGGGCCAGTGCGGGACGAGGGCGTCCAGCGCGGTCAGGAGGCCGATGGATTCGGTGGAGTTGCCGGAGCGGCCGAAACTGACGATGAGTTTCGGCGTGCCGCGGAGGTAGGTGTGGGGGCGGGCGACGATGTCTGTGGTGGGGGTGGAGCGGAAGCGGTTTCCGGGTTGGCCTTCGAGACCGGCGGCGAGGATGTCGCCGATGTAGGCGGAGGTGCCGGCGCCGCAAAACCAGACGCCGTCGGTGCCGGTCTGGGCGATCCACTGGCGGATGTTGGCCACGGGGAGTTGCGCGCCCCAGGCGGCCCAGATGGCGGGTTGGGCGAGGATCTCGCGGAAGGTGGCGTGGGCGGTGAGGTCGGTCATCTTGGGTCTTCTGCGGCGGCAAGGAAAATGAGCGCGTTCCGCGCGAGCCTTTTGTCTCGCCTCTGCGCGCGAAGGGCGCGCAACCGGCTCGGGGGTGCCTCCGGCGGGGATATTTGGGCAAATGTGAAAGGCAGGGTTTGGGTCATCTTGTCTGGGTGACCTTGGCGAGCGTTGTGGGGCTGTCGGGGTCGTGGCCCAGGGCGAGGGCGGTTTGAAGCGCAAGCGGGTAGGTGAGGATCAGGAGGGCCGCTGCAGCGGCGGCGGGGGTGAGGTTGGGTGCTCCGGCGTCGGAGGGGCGGAGGCGGAAGGTGGTGCCCCCTGCGGCTTTGAAGCGCTGTTCGGCGGTGTCGAGGCTGTCCTGCACCTCGGGTTGTTCGGTGTCGAGGATCAGGATCAGAAGGGGGTTCGTGACAAGCTGCAGTGGGCCGTGAAGGACCTCTGAGGAGGAATAGGCCTCGGCGTGGAGGGCGCAGCATTCCTTGAGTTTCAGCGCCAGTTCCTGAGCGGCACCAAAGCCGGTGTCGCGGCCGATGACGTAGACGTGGGACGCCCGGAGGAGGGCGGAGAGGAGAGCCCGTGTTTGGGGGAGCCGTTTGCCGCTGAGGTTGGCGATGGTCTCGGCAGAAGCTTTTGCACGGGGCGCGTAGTCGGGTACGAGGGCGGAGAGGAGAGCCATGCCTCCGCCGATGGCGCCGACGACGGATTTCGTGGCAGGGACGGCAAGTTCGGGGCCAGCGGCGATGCGGAGGGTGGCCTGGGCCTCGGTTTCGACCGGGCTGGCGGGGGCGTTGGTGAGGGCGAGGACGGTGGCGCCGACGGCGCGCGCGCCCTGGGCGGAGCGGACGAGGTCGTCGGAGGCGCCGGATTGGCTGACGACGAGGACGGCGGAGTCGGTCAGACGAACGCCCTGGCCAAGGGAGAAGATCGAGGGCGGGAGCGAGGTGACGGGGAGGTGGGTCTCGCGCATCAGCTCGTAGGACAGGATGTTGGCGGCGGCGTCGGAGGAGCCGCGGGCGACGGTGTAGATCGCGCGGAGGTGGGTAAGGTCGGGGAGCGTCACGGCTTGCGCGACGGCGGCGGCGAAGACGCCGGGCGCTTCGGCGATTTCGCGCTGCATGTGCTGGCCGGCGGTGGGGGAGAGGTCGGTCATTTGGCGGTTCCGGTGGCCCCCCACCTCCGGCCCCTCACCACGGAGGGGGAGGAGAGGCGCTTGGGGATGCGGTGAGGCGATAGGCGTGCGGTGGCGCGGGTAATGCGTGTGGAGCCTCCGGCGGGGATATTTGGGGACATGAAATGGGGGAAAGGGTGGGTCATTGGCGGAGGCCGTGGGTGTCGAGTTCGGCCCAGGTTTCGGTGAGGTCGATGACCTGGCCGGTGGTGCGGGCCTGGTCGAGCGCGATGGCGGCGATGCCGGCCTCCATCGCGTCGAGGATGGAGACGGGGAGGCTGTCGGCCTGGCCGCGCAGGTAGGCGGTGATGTCGCGGCACATCAGCTGGTCGGCGCCGTAATGGGCGCCCTTCATCGCGGTGCCTTTCGTGTAGTCGTGGTCCGCGAGGCGGCGCCCGTCGCGGGCGGTGATTTTCAGGAAGCCGCGCACGAAGTCGCCTTCGGCCATGCCGTGGGTGCCGATGACGCAGAATCGGCGGTGTTCGTCGGGGACGTTGAGGTTGGTGTGGAAGGCGAGGCTCGCGCCGGTTTCGTACTGCAGGATCGCGGTCTGGTAGTCGATGATGTCGCCGTCGGAGTTGAACGGATCGTCGGTGTATTCCCAGACGGATTTCTTGACGTGGAAGATTTCGGCCTCGGCATTCGATTTCGGCGCATTGGCGGGGACGAAGGATTTGCGGCCGCCGAAGCTGGCGACGCGGCTCGGGCGGGAGCCGGTGACCATGTTGTAGATGTCGAGGTCGTGGCAGCATTTCTCCAGCATGAAGCCGCCGGCGAGGCCGGTCTTCCGCCGCCAGTCGCGCATGAAGAAGGCGCCGTGGTAGGGGCCGATGTGTTCGTTGGCCTCAAGGCTGGTGACGTCGCCGAGCCAGCCTTGCGACATGGCCGCGCGGAGGTCGACCATGTGCTGGGAATAGCGCAGGACGAGGCCGACCATCGCGCGGTTTACCCCGCCGTGTTTGGCGAGGAGACGGGCGAGTTCGAGGGTTTCCTCGATCGAGACGACGACGGGTTTTTCGGTGAAGACCTGCACTCCGGCCTCAAGCCCCAGACGGATCTGGTCGAGGTGGAAGACGTTCGGCGAGAAGACGCAGTAGAGGTCGGGTTTGGCGTCCGACAGCATCGCCTCGACGGAAGGATAGCGGGGGGTGTCGGTGCCGATCATCTCCAGATACGTGGGCTGGGGGTCGTAGTAGCCGACGATCTGGGCTTCCGGCATTTCCTCGCGAAGCGTGGTCAAGACGTGACCGGCCCGCAGGCCGATGCCTGAGGTGACGATGCGCATTCTGGTCTCCTTCTTCAGGCGGCGAGGGCTGGTGCCTGCCGCCGCCGCATCACGCGGCCTTGGGTGTCGAAAACATGGGCGTCGGCGGGGGCGAAGGTCAGGCCGACCTCCTCGCCTTCGTGGACGGTTGTGTCGCCCGGGAGGGCGGCGCAAATCTTCAGCCCGTCGGCCATCTGGCCATAGGCAATCGCGGTGCCGCCGAGGCGTTCGAGGACGCGGAGGCGCATGGCGATGCCCTGGCCAAGGCGCAGGTTTTCCGGGCGGATGCCGACCTCGACGGTGTCGCCGGTCTTGGCGGAGGCGGTGTCGACAGGAAGGGTCATCCGGGTGCCGCCCTGGAATTCGACGGTCAGGCCCTCGGCCCCGGTGCCAATCACCTTGGCGGGGAGGAGGTTCATGTTGGGCTGGCCGATGAAGGTGGCGACGAAGCGGGTGGCGGGGTGGTGGTAAAGCTCCATCGGGGTGCCGAACTGTTCGATCCGGCCCTTGTTCAGGACGACGATGCGGTGGGCCATGGTCATCGCCTCGACCTGGTCGTGGGTGACGTAGACCATCGTGGCGTCGAGGTCGCGTTGCAGGGCGGAGAGTTCGACGCGCATCTCGCCGCGCAGGGCGGCGTCGAGGTTGGAAAGCGGCTCGTCGAAAAGGAAGACCTTGGGGTTGCGGACAATGCTGCGGCCGATGGCGACGCGCTGGCGCTGGCCGCCCGAGAGCTGGCCGGGTTTCAGGTTCAGCTTTTCCGTCAGTTGCAGGATCTCGGCGGCGCGGCCGACTTTCTGCTTCACCTCGGCCTCGGGCAGGCGGGCGACGCGGAGGGGGAAGGCGATGTTCTCGAAGACGGACAGGTGGGGGTAGAGCGCGTAAGACTGGAAGACCATCGCGATGCCGCGGTCCACGGGAGCTGCGGCCGAGACGTCGACGCCGTCGATCACGATGCGGCCTGAGGTCGAAGCCTCCAACCCCGCAATGATGCGGAGGAGCGTGGACTTGCCACAGCCCGAGGGGCCGACGAAGACGACGAACTCCTTGTCGCGGATCGCCAGGTCGATGCCGGTCAGCACCTGGGCGGTGCCGAAGGATTTCGTGATGCCTTGAAGGTCAAGCGTGGCCATCGGCGGGTCCTTTTCGCGGGAAGGTGGGGGCGCGAGAAACCCGCGCCCCCGGGGTCAGATCAGCGGACGGCAGCCAGCTCGACGCCGGCTTGCGTGACCAGCTCGTCAACCGAGCCTTCGCCCAGCATGATGCCCTGGATCATGTTGGTGAAGACGGCCTGCAGCGCCTTGAAGTCTTCGACCATCGGCTCGGGTCCGCCGGTCGAGATCCCGGCCACGAAGATCGGCCAGTTGCCCTGCTTGTAGTAGACGTCGGTCTTGCCCAGCTTTTCGTAGTCGAGGATCGGCGTCAGACCCCAGGACGAGTCGAGGTCATACTGCGCGTCGCCCGAGGTCAGGGCCTTCGCGAGTTTCGTCGCCAGTTCTTCGTTCCCGGTGCCCTTGAAGACGGCGAGCGAGTCGGTGATCAGGATGGTGCCGGAGACACCCGACGGACCGGCCGGGACCGGGGCGACGATCTGGTTCGGGACCTTCTCCTTGTGCTGGCCTTCGCCCCAGGGACCCGAGACATACATGGCGATCTGCCCGTCGTTGAAGAGGTCCTTCATCTGGTCGCGTTCCCATTCGGTCGGGCCGGACTGCATGTAGGGCAGAAGGTCTGCGTAAAGCTGCAGGGTTTCGCGGGTCTGCTGGCTGTCGAGCGCCGGGGTGCCGTCGTCGTTGTAAACCTTGCCGCCGTTGGAATAGAGGAAGTCGAGGAACATGTGCATCGTGTTGTCGAAGTCCTTGCCGGCGATCCCGATGCCTGCGGCGTCGGTGTTGTCGGTCACGGTCTTCGCCAGCGTCACAAGGTCAGCCCAGGTCGCAGGCGCCTTGCACTCGGCCCCTGCGGCCTCGACCACGGTGCAGTTGATATAGAGCGCCTTGGTCGAGAAGGCATGCGGGATGCCCCAGTACTGGCCGCCGTTGGTCACGGTCTTGAGGACGCCGGGCTGGTAGGCGGCCTCTTCCTCGGGCGTGAAGGTCACGGGGACGATCAGGTCGTTATTGGCCAGCTGGCGCAGCGTGCGCGAGCCCATGTAGGCCACATCCGGCGGGTCACCGGCGGCGGCCAGCTGCATCGACTTGTCCTGGCAGGTGCCCCATTCTACCGCTTCCATCTTGACGGTGACGCCGGGGTTGTCGGCCTGGAACTTGTCGATCACGACCTGGTCGGCCGGGCGCACTTCGCCGCCGCACATGATGAAGTGCAGCTCTTGCGCCTGGGCCGAAAGGGCCGTCCCGGCCATCAGGCCAGCGGCGACGGTGAGGGTCTTGAAGTGGGTCATGCGTAGTCTCCCTTGGTTGGACGTCTTGGTTGGTTATTCTTTCACCGCGCCCGCGGTCAGACCCGCGACGAGGTATTTCTGCAGGAACAGGAACACGAGCATCACCGGCAGGACGCCTGTGAGGGCCGCGGCCATCAGCTCGTTCCAGGTGGTGTCCTGGTAGCCGACGAACTCGAACAGACCGGCGGGGAGGGGCTGGATCTCGCGGACGTTGTTGAAGGTGATGGCGAACAGGAACTGCTGGGCATAGGCGCCGATGAAGACGGCGGTGCCGACGACGATCAGGCCAGGGATCGCCAGCGGGATGACGACGCGTCGCAGGGTGTAGAGACGCGACGCCCCGTCGACGTAGGCGGCCTCTTCCAGTTCCTTCGGGATCTTTTCGAGGTAGGAGCGGAGGAGCCAGATGCCCGTGGGGATCAGGAAGGCGACACCGGGGATGATCATCGCCCAGTAGGTGTTGAGGAGCGAGAGGCTGCGCAGGACCCGGTAGAGCGGGATCAGGAGGACCGCGCCGGTGAACATGTTGACGGCCAGGAACCCGCCCAGCGACAGGGACTTGAAGGGGAATTCCAGCCGCGCATAGGCGTAGGCGGCGGGAATGACCACGATCATCGTGACCACGGTCACCGAGGCGGCGATGAAGATCGAGTTGAAGATGTAACGACCCAAAAGCGGAACCGTGACCCACATGTCGCGGTAGGCCTGCAGGCTGAAATCGTCCGACCACCAACTAAAATCGGCGGTCATCAGGTGGCTCATGGGGCGCAAGGAGACGCGGATCATCTCGATGAAGGGCATCAGGATGAAGAGCAGGAAGATGAAGGTGGCGATGTAGACGCCGATCTTCTGCAGCAGGGTCAGGCGGTCGATCATCACTTTGCCCCGTAATGCCGGTTCACGCGGTTCAGGAACCACAGGTAGAAGAGCGAGAAGGTCGCCAGCAGCACCACGATCACCACGGCCCGCGCCGCGCCTTCGCCGAAGCGTTGCGAGGAGATGGCGACCTTGTAGGTGTCGATGATGAGCGTCGTCGTCGCCCCGCGCGGGCCGCCTTCGGTAAGGATCCAGATGATCTCGAAGCTGTTGAAGGTCCAGATCGCTGACAGCAGTGCCATCGAAACGATCACCGGCATGATTTGGGGAATGGTGATCCGGCGGAAACGATACCAGCGGCTGGCGCCGTCGACCCAGGCGGCCTCGTACAGGTCCTTGCTGACCCCTTGCATGGCGGCGAGGAAGAAGAGCGTGACCATAGGCGTGCCGACCCAGACGTCGGTGACGATGGCAGAATAGAAGGCGGAGGTCTTGGTGGCGAGGAGGGCGACCCGGTCCTGGACCAGCCCGAATTCCTGCAGAAGTCCCGAGATCAGCCCGAAATAGCCGTTGTACATCCACTTCCAGCCGATGACGCCGATGGCCACGGGGATGACCCAGGGCGGCATGACGAGGACGCGGAAAAGCGCCTTGCCGGGGATCGCGGCGTTCAGAAGCGAGGCTCCGATCAGCCCGACGATCAGCTTCAGGCTGACGGCCAGGACCATCCAGTAGAAGGTCCGCCCCACGGTCTGCCAGAACTTCGGGTCGGCGAAGAGTGCGGCATAGTTGGCGATGCCGACGAAGTTTTCGCCGCCAAGGGTGGCGTCGGTGAAGGACAGCCGGATCGTCTCGGCCAGCGGCCAGACGACGATGACCAGGATGAAGAGCAGCGCAGGAGAGATCAGGAGCCATGCAAAGGCGCGGTCCGAAAGCTCGCGCCGCTGCATCCGTTCCGGCGCGGCCCCTTCGGCGACAAGCGTCATGCGGTTCCCCCTGTTCAGCCTTGAGCCACCCTGGCAGGGGCGGCGCGGGTCGAATCATGTCGTTGGACTGACGATACCAGAAAAGTGATGTCGTGCTACCATTATAATACCAAGTCTGAGGAAAAATCGGACCAACTTCCGATTTCCCTTGTTTTGGCGGGGTATTCTGGTCCATCTTGCATCGCACCGAGGGGATTGGTCCCATCGAAATAATACCAATTCGGGGGCTTCCGATGGAAGACGATCTGGCGCTATTCCGCCCCGATGCCTGGTTCCGTGCCGCGCGTGGGCCGCGCTATGAACAGCTGTACCGCCACCTTTCGGCGGCCATCGCGGCAGGGGAACTGCCGCCCGAGGCGCAGTTGCCGCCAGAGCGGGAACTGGCGCTGATCGCCGATGTGTCGCGTGTGACGGTGCGCAAGGCCGTAAGCCAGCTGGTCGAAGACGGCGTTCTGGAACAGCGGCGCGGCGCAGGAACTTTCGTCAAGCCGCCACGGTCGAAAATGGAGCATTCGCTGTCAGCGCTCCTTTCCTTCACCGAATACATGCGGCAGCGCGGCAAGACCTCCTCCAGCCGCATCCTGCGGCGCGGTCTGTTCCTGCCGACGCCGGACGAGATGATGGCGCTGGGCCTGCCGCAGGGTGACCGCGTGGCGCGGGTGGAGCGGCTGCGCTTTGCCGACGACACACCGCTGGCGTTGGAATGGTCCTCGCTGCCGACCGACGTGCTGCCGGACCCCGAGGCGGTGGAGACCTCGCTCTACGACGTGCTTCGCGCCTCCGGGAAGGCACCGACGCGTGCGGTACAGCGGATCACGGCGGTCAATCTGACGGCGGTGGATGCGAAGCTGCTGCTGCTCCCTGAAGGCGCGGCTGTGCTGCGGATCGACCGGACGGCCTATCTGCCATCCGGCCGGCCGATCGAGTTCACCCGCGGGCTTTACCGTAGCGACATCTATGATTTCATTGCCGAACTTAGGCTGGACGCACCATGACCCTGACTTTCGCCTCCCGCATCGACGGGATTCAGATCAGATGCTTGATCGGCTCGGATCGCCCGATTGCTGCGCCGACGTTGTGCTTCTCGCTGATGGCAGCGCCGAAGGTTGTTTCCGGCGGCACGATGGTGCGGCGGGTGGCGGGATACGCCGAGATCGCACTACCGGACCTGGTGCCAGGGACGGAACACGAGGTGGTGCTGGAACACGCGCACAAGGAATTCGGGCCGCGGAACCGGGCCTGGTTGCCCTTGGGCGCCTATCTGCGGGTGGGCAAGGAGTGTCTGCCGCTGCCCCCGAGGACTGACCTTGGCTTGCGGGAGGTGGATGGTCCGCCCGCGCCAGCGCTTCCAGCGGACCGCGTGCCGCTTGTGCCGCAGCCGACGGAGTGGCGGCCTTCCGGCGCGACTGTCGCTTTTGCCACCCTCGCCCATGTACCGGGTCTGGACGGCGTGGCGGACCTTGCCGTGAGGCTGGGACTTGCGCCGCTGATGCAGGCGGGCGGGGCTGCGCTGGTGGTGGGCGAAGACCCTGCCTTGGGCGCGGAAGGCTATCGTCTGACGATCGCGCCCGCGGGGCTGTCGGTCACAGTTGGCGGGCCTGCGGGCCTCCACTACGCCGGGATCACCCTTCTGACTCTGCGCGAAACCTGTGGAGGGAAGCTTCCCTGCGGCACAATCACCGATACCCCGCGTTTCGGCTATCGCGGCCAACACCTTGATTGCGCGCGGCATTTCTTCGGGGTCGACTTCATCCTGCGCCTCCTCGACCTGATGGCGCTGCTAAAGTTGAACCGATTCCACTGGCATTTCGCTGATGACGAGGCCTTCCGGCTGGAGGTGGAGACCCAGCCGCTTCTCTGGCAGCGCACGGTGTTCCGGGGCGAGGGGGAACTCGTTCCGGGCGTCTTCGGCGGCGGCATCCGCGCTGGCGGCAGTTACTCCAAGGCTGACGTGGCAAGGGTGGTGGCGCGGGCAAAGACTCTGCAGATCGAGGTGCTGCCCGAGATCGAGGTGCCGGCGCACAGCCATGCGATGGTCAAGGCCGTGCCAGGCCTCCGCGATCCCGGCGACAACGGCGAGGAAGTCTCGGTCCAGGGCTACCTCGACAACATTGTGAACCCGGCGGTTCCGGGGACCTGGGACCTCTTGGTGCCGCTGGCGAAGGAGGTGGCGGGGCTTTTCCCGCTGGGCATTTTGCATCTTGGCGCGGACGAGGCACCGCATGGGGCCTGGGATGGTTCGCCCGCCGTGGCGGCGCTGAAGGCGCGAGAGGGGCTATCGACCTCGGACGACGTCCAGGGCTGGATGCTGGCGAAGCTCGCAGCAGAGCTTGGGTCCGAGGGCGTCCGCGTTGCGGCCTGGGAAGAGGCGGCCAAAGGCTGCCAGGGCGGCATCGGCAACGCCGCACTTCTGTTCAGCTGGACCGGGCAGGGGCCGGGGATCGAGGCGGCGCGTCGGGGGCATGACGTGGTGATGTGCCCCGCACAGCACGCCTATTTCGACCTGGCGCATTCCCCCGACCCTGACGACTGGGGGGCGGCCTGGGCAGGTTTTGTGCCGCTGGAAAAGACGGTGGCCTGGGACCCGGTGCCGAAGGGGGCGGAGAACATCACGCCACGCATCGCGGGGGTGGAGGCCTGCTTCTGGGGTGAGTTCACCGTCGAGGACAGCCAGGCCGAGGGCATGATTGCCCCGCGCATTCTGGGCATCGCGACAAAGGGATGGGAGCCCGCAGGCCGCACCGATGGCTCGGCGCTTCGGGCGCTGGCAGGGGCCTATGCGCCGCTGTTCGACAGCATCGGATGGAAGCGGTACCGAAGCGCCTGAACGCTGCTGGTTTCAACCCGTAGCAAAAGCATAGCGCCAATCGGTCATCAATTCGGCAGGAATATGGCTAACTGTTCATTATTGATGGAAAATCAATCTGCAAATGAAAAATTTGCGTTAATTCTGGGTTAATCGCAACTATGCAATCTTTCCTCACCCAACATTTAGGGAGGGAAGAAATGAAAACGAAGAATTTGACTGCTGCTGCCACTGTTCTTGCGATTACGATGAGCTTCGGGTCGGCAGCCTTCGCCTGCTACGAAAACGAGTGCGAGCCACCGCCGCCGGAGGAAGAGCCCACCAAGGGCAACAACGGCTGGGGTAATGGCATCGACGGGACTAACCCCGGCTCCGATGCGGGACCGGTTACTCAGGTGGAGACCAAGAACAACGTGGTCGTCTGGGACAAGTTCGTGGGCAAGTTCGAGGGCCGCTGAGCGCCTAATTGCGGCAATCAAAAATAGCGGTTGGACGGGCGGCCACTTCGGTCGCCCGTCTTCATTCCTGCGCTTGCAGATGCCGGGATGCTTCCTTTCGCGCAAAGGGCTTGAGAACTTCGCCATGCGCGGCAAGGAAATCATTTGCGCCCTTTGGGTCATGCTTCGACAGGTCCCGCACCCACCACGCGACAGCCTTCTGGATGAACCAGTCGCGGTCCGGGGCCAGCGTCGCGCACCAGCCCAGCACCCGGGCGCGGATGGCAAGGTCCTGTTCCTTCGGGAAATTCTGCTTGGTCCAGGGGAGCGTCATCACCAGTGCCGCGCGACGGGTCCACATGTGGGGGCTTGTGACCCAGGTCTCCACCAGGCCCAGCCGCGAGGGGTCGGCGACCAGCCGCTTCTGTCCGGCAATCGAGGCATGGTCGGCCAGGGCCCAGCCGTCGAAATCGGGCACCCAGGAAACGATGAGCTGCCACGCAGCTTCGTCCGGCCGCAGGCGCGCCTGGGTCAGTAGCCTTGCAGCGGCGACGCGGGCCTCATGGATGTCGGTCCGCCACAAGTCGGCGGCCAGCGCTATGCGGTCGTCAAGTGTCAGCTCGGCGCGCCAACGGTCGGTCAGCTCTTCGATCTGCGGCACGGTCACGCCCAGGTACGGACGGTCCACCTTGTGATAGACGGACATTTCGGCGGCCTTCGCCGGATCGGCCAGCGCCTGCAGTTCCTCAAGCGGGGTCATCGGGGCCTCCCTTTTGGCCCTACCTGCCAGCCCCGCGCCGGAAGGGCAAGTCAGCGCCGGATCAGGAAGCGGACCGAGGCGACGGCGATCCCGGCTTTGGTGACGACAGCGTCGTTGACGATGGTGCCGTCAGGGCGGGCGTAGAGGATGTCCTCGAACCCTAGCCGGTTTACGCCCGAGGGCGACTTAAAGTCGGCGGTATAGGTCAGCCGGATCTGGCCGTTCTCTTCCACCACGGTAGCCTCGCCCACGGTATCCTCCCGTTTGCCGGTCCAGCGGCCGGGACCCTGTTCGCGGAAGACCCAGGTCAGGCGGTCCTTCTGGCCGTCGTCGTAGAGGAAGTCCTCGACCACAGTGAGGGTCCGCGCGCCGTCGCGGCCCGTGGCAGTGCCGTTCAGTCGGGCGGTGAAGCGGCGTTCATCCCCGGTCAGCCAGATGCGGAAATGCCCGCGGCCTGTCGTACGGCCCTGAAAGGCCGAGATCAGGGTGATCGCTGGCCCCGGATCAGACGGCGGGGCGGGGGTGGTGGCACAGGCAGCCAGGGGAAGGGCGGCAAGGCCGAGGAGGAGGGATCTGCGCTGCATCTTTGACTCCGTTTACAGGGATACGGAGCGCGCGCGGCGGTGGATCAAAGGGGCGGAGGTTTCGAAAACTCCGCGCCGGAGCCTTCGAAGGCTCCGATACGATTTCTTTAGAGAAATCGGTCCCTTACTCTACGGTGACCGATTTCGCCAGGTTGCGGGGCTGGTCCACGTCCGTGCCCTTGGCGATGGCGGTGTGGTATGCCAGCAGTTGCGCGGGCACCGCATAGAGGATTGGCGCCCAGTGCGGATCGACCGACGGCAGCGTCAGCGTCTTCCAGGTGCCCTGACCAGCGGTCTCCACCCCCGCGGCGTCCGACAGCAACAGCACCTTGCCGCTGCGCGCCATGACCTCTTGCATGTTCGACACCGTCTTGTCGAAAAGCGCGTCCTTTGGGGCAAGGACGATGACTGGAACCGCCGCGTCGATGAGCGCGATGGGGCCGTGCTTGAGTTCACCCGATGCATAGCCTTCGGCGTGGATGTAGCTGATTTCCTTCAGCTTCAACGCGCCCTCCAGCGCCAGCGGGAACATCGGACCCCGGCCAAGGAACAGGATGTCCTGCGCGGTGCCCAGTTCTTCAGCCAGCCTGGCGATAGGGTCCGACAGCCCGAGTGCGGCGTTCATCAGGCCCGGGACCGAACGCAGCGTTTCCAGCCGGTCGCGCAGTTGGGCCGCGTCGATCCGACCACGGTCCTGGGCCGCCTTCAGCGCCATCAGGGCGAGCACGGTCAGCTGGCATGTGAAGGCCTTGGTCGAGGCCACACCGACCTCTACCCCCGCAAGGATCGGCAGGGCCAGGTCGGATTCCCGCGCGATGGAGGAGGTGGGAACGTTGATGACCGAGACGACAGTGGAGACCTTGTCCTTCACGTGGCGCAGGGCGGCAAGGGTGTCGGCGGTCTCGCCCGACTGGCTGACGAAGATTGCCATGCTGGACGGCGACAGCACCGGGTCGCGGTAGCGGAATTCGCTGGCGATGTCGATGTCGGCGGGCAGGCCCGCGATCTGCTCGAACCAGTACTTCGCCACGTGGCAGGCGTAGGAGGCCGTGCCGCAAGCGACCAGCGTCAGGCGGTCTATGCCTTTGAAATCAAGCGCTTCGGGCAGCTGAAGCGTGCCTTGCGGTGAGGTGTAGTGTTTCAGCGCGTCGGCGATGACCACCGGCTGCTCGGCGATTTCCTTGGCCATGAAGTGCTTGTAGCCTGCCTTCTCGATCCGCGTCGCGTCCAACTGGATGCGGGTCTCGGCGCGGTTGGCGCGGGCCCCCCGTGCATCGTAGATCTCGGCCCCCGAACGGGTGATGACGGCCCAGTCGCCTTCCTCCAGATAGGTGATCCGGTCGGTCATCGGGGCCAGCGCGATGGCGTCGGACCCCACGAACATCTCGCCGTCCCCCCAACCGATGGCGAGGGGAGAGCCCTTGCGGGCCGCGATCATCAGGTCGTCCTGACCGTCGAACAGAAAGCAAAGCGCGAAGGCGCCGTGCAGCCGCGACAGGGTGTCCTTGGCGGCTTCGATCGGCGAGGCGCCGCGATCCATCGCGCGGTTCACCAGAAGGACGACGGTCTCGGTATCCGTCTCGGATTCCTGGACGTAGCCGTCGGCGGCCAGTTCGGCGCGCAGTTCGCGGAAGTTCTCGATGATACCGTTATGGACGACCGCCACCCCGCCCGCGCGGTGCGGGTGGGCGTTGGTCACGGTCGCGGCCCCATGAGTAGCCCAGCGGGTGTGGCCGATGCCGGCCTTTCCGGCCAATGGGTTATGGACCAGGAGGTCCGACAGGTTCACAAGCTTGCCCACTGCCCGGCGACGGTCCAGCTTGCCCGCGTTCACCGTGGCGATACCGGCGCTGTCGTAGCCACGATACTCCAGCCGTTTCAGCGCCTCGACCAGCAGCGGGGCAGCCTCATGGTTGCCCAGCACCCCTACAATACCGCACATTTCTAATGCCCCTTTGCCTTCGCAGCCTTAATGGCTTTCAACTTTTCAAACATTCTGGTTGCCAGGCCGGCCTTGGTGACCTGCCGGGCGCGCCCGATGGCGACGGCTTCGGCGGGCACATCCTCGGTAATGACCGATCCGCTGGCCGTGAGCGCCCCATCGCCCACCGTGACGGGTGCCACCAGCATGGTGTCCGAGCCGATGAAGGCCCGTTTGCCGATGGTGGTGCGGTGCTTCATCACGCCGTCATAGTTGCAGGTGACGGTGCCCGCGCCGATGTTGGTGAACTCTCCGACATGGGCGTCGCCAAGGTAGGTCAGGTGGCCGACCTTCACGCCCTCGTCGAGGATGGCGTTCTTGATTTCCACGAAGTTGCCGACGTGCACATCCTCGGCCAACTCTGCGCCGGGGCGCAGGCGCGCGAAGGGGCCGACCGTGGCACCGCGGCTGATGTGGCAGCCTTCGAGATGGCAGAATCCCTTGACCTCGGCCCCGGATTCCACAGTGACGCCGGGGCCGAACAGCACGTTCGGCCCGATGATCGCATCGCGGCCGATGTAGGTATCAAGCGCGAAGAACACGGTTTCGGGGGCAGTCAGCGTGACCCCGTTCTCAAGCGCCTCGGCCCGGGCGCGGGACTGGAAGGCGGCCTCTGCCTCGGCCAGTTGCTGGCGTGTGTTTACGCCCAGCGTCTCGGCCTCGGGGCAAAGGACCACGCCGGCGGAAAGACCACGTTTCCGGGCCAGCTCGACGATGTCGGTCAGGTAGTATTCCTTGGCCGCGTTGTCGTTCCTGATATCGGCGATCAGCGAGAAGAGGAGCCGCACCTCGGCACAGACCACGCCGGAATTGCAGAGGGGTATGGCGCGTTCCTCGGGTGTGGCGTCCTTGAACTCGCGGATGGCCAGGAGGTTGTCGCCCTGAGTCAGAAGCCGGCCGTAGCGGCCCGGATCGCGGGCGTGGAACCCAAGGATGACGACGGCGTGGCGGGCCCGCGCCTCCAGCATCGCACGAAGGGTCTCCTCGCGGATCAGGGGTGTGTCGGCGTAAAGGACGATGGCGTCACCGTCTGCGTCCGAGAGGAGCGGGCCAGCTTGGGCGACGGCATGGCCGGTGCCGAGCTGGGGGTCCTGGACGACGGTCTCAACCGCCTCGGAATAGGCTGTCGCAGAGGCAGCCACAGCCTCGCCCCCGTGACCGGTGACGACGACGATGCGGGAGGGTTCAAGGGTGTGGGCGGTGGCAAGCGCATGGTGGAGAAGGGGTGCGGCTGCGACCCGGTGCAGGACCTTGGGCGTGTCGGAGTTCATCCGCGTGCCCTGACCGGCTGCCAAGACGATGACTGAAACCTGCATTCTGCCCCTTCCTTTATCGTTGCGCCCGTTTTACCCCCCTTGGGCGGGGTGGCAAGGGGGCGAGCCCTCACGCCACGTTACAGGGATACCCGAATGCGCTGTGTAGTCTTCGATCTGGACGGAACTTTGGCAGACACCTCGGCGGACCTGCTGGCGGCGGCGAATGCGTCGCTGCCGCGGGCCTGTCTTGGGCCGGCGGACGCGCTGACGGCGTTCCACGGCGGGCGGGCGATGCTGCGGCTGGGGTTCCAGCGGCTGGGGATGGAGTGGTCCGAGGCGGATGTGGATGCAGGCTATCCGGTCCTGCTGGAGGCCTACCGGGCCGGGATCGCCACCCATACCCGGCTCTATCCCGGCGCGATGGAGGCGGTGGAGGCGCTCAAGGCGGCGGGGTTCGCGGTCTCGATCTGCACCAACAAGCCGGAGGGGCTGGCAGAGCTTCTCCTGGCCGAACTGGGGGTGCGGCGGTCCTTCGGGGCGCTGGTGGGGGCGGATACGTTTCCGGTGAGAAAGCCCGATCCGACCCCGTACCGGGCGGCGGTGGAGCGGGCGGGGGGCGTGGTCGGGCGGTCGATGCTGGTGGGAGACACCGAGACCGACGCGAAGACGGGGGTGGCGGCGGGGGTGCCAGTCGCCCTTGTGACCTTCGGGCCGGAGGGGCGGGGGGTCGAAAGGTTCCGGCCGGCGGCCTTGCTCGACCGGTTCGAGGACCTGCCGGGGCTGGCCGGGCGGCTGTTGGCGTAAAGCTGCCCACGCGCGGGCAGGTTTTGGGACACAAGAAAATCAACGGGTTGGCTGCGGGCATTAGGGCCTGGTTAACCTTCGCGCCAGCGGTTTTCCGGTAGCCCCCAAGGGCAAGCGCCTATCTGGCAGATGTTTTCGCAAGGGGACCAGCGGGTCTTGAAATGAGCGCCTGTCGGCGCGGGGCAAGAGCCTCCGGCGGGGATGTTTTGAGCCAGGTGAAAGGGCTTGGGCGGATCGGCGACGGAACAGACGGGAGCTCCCCGAAGGTTTGACACTTCCAGCCTCGACCCATAGGGTCGCGCGTCATGAGCCAAGCCGCAGATGCCACCCCGACGGTCAGCCGCCATGCGGTGACCTTCGTCCTGATCACCGTGTTCCTGGACATGGTGGGATTCGGGCTGATCATGCCGGTCCTGCCCAAGCTGATCGAGGATGTGGGCCATGTCGACATTTCCCACGCCGCGGTGATCGGCGGCTGGATGTTCGCGGCCTTCTCGCTGGCGCAGTTCGTCTTTGCCCCACTGATGGGCAACCTTGCCGACCGGTTCGGTCGCCGCCCTCTGCTCCTGCTGGCGATCTTCGGGCTGGGTATGGATTTCATCCTGATGGCGCTGGCACCGACGCTGGAGTGGTTGTTCGTCGGGCGGATCATCGCCGGGGTTTGCGGCGCAAGCTGGATCATCGCCAGCGCCTACATCGCCGATGTCACCGCGCCGGACGACCGGGCCAAGGCCTACGGCTACATGGGAGCAGCCTTTGGCGTGGGCTTCGTGATCGGCCCGGCCATCGGCGGGCTTCTGGGTGAGCTCGGACCGCGCGTCCCGTTCTGGGTGGCGGCCGGGATCTCGATCCTGAACTTCATCTACGGCTGGTTCGTGCTGCCCGAGTCGCTTGCGCCCGAGAACCGCCGCAAGTTCGAGTTGTGGCGGGCCAATCCGTTCGGCGCCTTCCGGGTCTTTGCGACCTACAAGGGCGTACTGCCGATGGTCCTGGTCATGGGCCTTTTCTTCTTTTCCACCTCGGTCTACCCGGCGATCTGGACCTTCTGGGGCATCGCCAAGTTCGGCTGGTCCGAGGCGATGGTGGGCGCGACGCTGGCGGTGTTCGGGCTGATCGCCGGGGGGTTTCAGGGCCTGCTGACCGGGCCTGCAACCAAGCGGTTCGGCGAATGGCGGGTGGCGCTGTTCGGCCTGGTCTGCGCGACGCTGGTGGTGCTGGGCTATGGGTTTGTGGGCGCGCTGTGGGGGGTGATCGCGCTGATGATCCTGCATGGCCCTGAGGGGTTCGTGCATCCCTTGATGACGACACTGCTGACCAAGCGCGTGCCCGAGGATGCGCAGGGCGAGTTGCAGGGCGGGATCTCGGCGGTCACGAATGTCGCAATGCTGTTCGGGACGGTGTTCTTTGCCTTCATCTTCGGGCATTTCTGGGCGGAAGACCGCGCCTGGCGGTCGACCGACGTGGCGTTCTGGGTGGCGGCAGGGTTCCTTGCGCTGACGACGCTGCTGTTTGTGATGCTGAAGAGGTCCGAAAAGGAATGAGCGAGCGCTTCACCGGGAGCTTTACCCAACAAGAGCCGATTCCCGAGGCGGGGATCGACGCCGCTGTGGCCGTGCTGCGGCACGGGCGGCTTCACCGCTACAACACGGTGGCGGGCGAGGTGGCCGAGACGGCTTTGCTTGAGGAGGAGTTCGCTGCCTATGTCGGCGCAACCTATTGCCTGGCGCTGGCCTCCGGCGGGGCGGCGATGGCCTGCGCCTTGCGTGCCTTGCAGGTCAAACCGGGTGAGCCGGTCCTGTCCAATGCCTTCACGCTGGCCCCGGTGCCGGGGGCAATAGCCTCGATCGGTGCGAAGCCGGTCTTCGTCGAGGTGACCGAGGACCTGACCATCGACCTTGCGCATCTGGAGGCGCAGGCCAAGGCGACAGGTGCGAGGGTGCTTCTCTTGTCCCACATGCGGGGGCATGTCTGCGACATGGACGCGCTGATGGCGCTGTGCGACCGGCTGGGGGTGCGGGTGGTCGAGGATTGCGCGCACACGATGGGGGCGAAGTGGAAGGGCGTGCCCTCGGGTCGGCACGGGGCCATCGGCTGCTATTCGACGCAGACCTACAAGCACATCAATTCGGGCGAAGGCGGGTTTCTGGTCACCGATGACGCCGGGCTTGCGGCACGGGCGGTCCTTCTGTCGGGGTCCTACATGCTGTATGCGCGCCACCGGGCTGCGCCGCCGCCGGAAGTGTTCGAGGCGCTGAAGCTGGAGGTCCCGAACGTCTCCAGCCGCATGGACAACCTGCGGGCGGCGATCCTGCGGCCGCAGGTCGCGATGCTGGACGACCGGCGGACGCGGTGGCGGGCCCTCTATCAGGGGATGGAGCAGGGGCTGGCCGGCGCTTCGGGGGTGAAGCTGATCCCAAGGCCGCAGCATGAGGATTACGTAGGCTCAAGCTTCCAGTTCCTCCTGCCGGGATGGGAGGCGGCGCGCGTGGCGCGCTTTGTCGCCGGTGCCGCGGCGCGGGGGGGGGAGCTCAAGTGGTTCGGCGCGGCGGACCCGGCAGGGTTCACCAGCCGTTATGCGCATTGGCAATACGCCAATCCCGTGCCGCTGCCGCAGACCGACCGCGTGCTGGCCGGGTTGATCGACATGCGGCTGCCGCTGACCTTCACGGAGACCGACGTGGCGCAGATCGCCCGCATCCTGTCCGAGGAGGCGGCCCTGGCCGCCAAGGCAGAAGCGGTGGAGCCGGTGGCGGCCCCGGTCGCGGATTGATGGGCTGGCTTTTGCGTCCGGCGCGGCCTGCGGGCGCGGTGACGCGGACAGTCCGGCGCTTGGTCGATCCGCGCTTCTATCTGAAGGCGCTGGTCGGGGCTGGGGTGGGCGGGCTGATCCTGGTGCCGACCATCGCGGACCTGGTGAATGCGGGGATGAAGACGGTCGCCAGCGCGCAGGGCACCTGCCGGATCATCCGGGTGGTGGACGGGGATACCGTGTCGCTCATCTGTCCCGAAGACGGGATGGTCGGCGCGCGCATCCTGGGCTTCGACACGCCCGAGAAATACGCCCCGAAATGCCTGGAGGAGTTCGTGGCGGCCGAACGGGCGTCGTGGCACCTTCGGGCGCTGATCCAGAAGGCCGACCGGCTGGAGGTGAGCCACCAGGGGACGGACCAGTACGGGCGGGCGCTGGTCAGGCTGGAGCTTGACGGGGTGGACGTGGCGCGGACGATGATCCGGGATGGCCATGCGCGGCAGTATGGCGGCGGTCTGCGCGGGAGTTGGTGCGGATGAGGGTTGTGCGTGAGACCGAGCGGTCTTTGACGGTGGAGCTTCAGGAGCTGACGGTCACGATGCTGCTGGACGGCGTGACCATGATGGGGGCGGATTGCCTGCGGGGGCCGGAGGGCTTTGCGCTGGGGGCTACGGACCTGGTGGACGGGCGGTTGCCGTTGCCGGTGCGGGCCTTCCTGGTGCAGGGCCCAGCGGGTTGTCTCTTGATCGACGCTGGCGCGGGGAATGCCTGGCACAAGGGGCTGGGGCGGTTGCCCGAGGCGCTGGCCGAGGCGGGGTTGGGGCCGCAGGAGGTGGATGTGGTCGCGCTGACCCATACGCATATCGACCACATCTCCGGGCTGGTGGATCGCGATGGCGGCCTCGCCTTCCCGAATGCACATCGGGTGCTGGTGGCGACCGAGGAACTGATGGCCTTCCGGGATGAGCCGCGGATGATCCCGGTCCTGCCGCGCCTTGTGCCGCTGGAGCAGGGGGATGGGCCGCTGCCGGGGGTGGTGGCGGTGAACGCTCCCGGTCATTCGCCGGGGCACATGGCGTTCCTGGTCGAGGGACGGCTCTTGATCTGGGGCGACCTGGTGCACCATCCGGTGCAGTTCGCGCAACCGAAAGTGACGTGGAAGTTTGACGAGGACCCGGACCAGGCGCGGGCAACGCGGGGGGCGCTGTTCGACCGGGTGGTCGATGAGGGCTGGCTTGTCGCGGGGGCGCATTTGCCGCATCCGGGGATCGGGCGGCTGGAGCGGGATGGCGACGCCTACGCCTACCATTCCGCCACGCGCTGAATTTTCTGTCCACAAGCATCCTCTGGGAGTTTGGGGGCGACGACCCCCAACGGCCGAGGAGGAGGCGAAGGCTGACGACGGGCGCAAAGGCTCGCGCGTCAGCGATCTGCTTGAAAGCCGCCCCTCACTGCGGATAGGGCGAAGTGCCGCCGAGGCTGTCGTTGGTGTGCTGGATCAGCACCGCGCAGAGGCAGGCCTCTTCAGTGCAGGCGTCGCGGCGGGCGAGGAAATCGTCGTCGCGGGGCGGGTCCGTCTCGTCGATGTCTTGGCCGGTGGCGTTCTCGACCGCGTAGATCCAAGCGAGGTCGTCCAGGCGGCCCATGCGCCAGATCGCCGCATCGGGCGTCTCGGCAGCCTCGCACATCAGGATATGGGCTGGGTTGGTGGGTGCGTCGCAGCCGATGTCGGACAGGACCTGGCCATGCGAAGGCTCCAGCTCTGCGATGCGCGCTTCGACGGCGGCGATGTCGACCCCGCAGGTCTGGGCGGTGGCGGTCCCGGCCGTCAGGACAAGGATCAGGGCAAGTCGCATGGGCGGTTCCTTTCTTCGGATGCGGGCAGAAAAAGCCGCTTCGGGGCAGGGGTCAAGGTAAGGGGAACCGGCCCGTCCATTTCCTGATCGAAAGGCTTGGGTTGTCCTGATTTTCTGCTCACCCTGCCGCCGGATTCTCACCCGCCTTCGGTTGACCCCGGCAAGGGTGCAGAGTAAACGGGCGGAGAGACAAAGCGGGCGCGGTATGCGTTCGCATGCACGCGCGCCGCCAGCATCAAGGAGTCTTCTCGTGGACCTGATCCTCCGAGAGTATCTGCCTATCCTCATCCTGCTTGCCGTTGCCGTGGGCCTGGGCCTGGTCCTGATCCTGGCCGCCGCGGTGCTTGCAGTGCGTAACCCGGACCCCGAGAAGGTCAGCGCCTACGAATGCGGATTCAACGCCTTCGACGATGCGCGGATGAAGTTTGACGTGCGCTTCTACCTGGTGTCGATCCTGTTCATCATCTTCGACCTGGAAGTCGCGTTCCTGTTCCCCTGGGCCGTGGCCTTCGGGGAGATCAGCATGGCGGCCTTCTGGTCGATGATGCTGTTCCTGGCGGTGCTGACCGTCGGATTTGCCTATGAATGGAAGAAGGGGGCCTTGGAATGGGAGTGATGGCTGGGGCCAACACGGCCGGGGGCGACCATGAGGTTGCCGTCCAGGCGCTGAACCGCGAACTGTCGGACAAGGGATTCCTCCTGACGTCGACGGAAGACATCATCAACTGGGCCCGCATCGGCAGCTTGCACTGGATGACCTTCGGCCTGGCCTGCTGCGCGGTCGAGATGATGCACACCTCGATGCCGCGCTATGACCTGGAACGCTTCGGGACCGCCCCCCGCGCCAGCCCGCGCCAGTCGGACCTGATGATCGTCGCGGGCACGCTGACCAACAAGATGGCCCCGGCGCTGCGGAAGGTCTACGACCAGATGCCCGAGCCGCGCTACGTGATCAGCATGGGGTCCTGCGCCAATGGCGGGGGCTACTATCACTACAGCTATTCCGTCGTGCGCGGCTGCGACCGGATCGTCCCCGTTGACGTCTATGTTCCCGGCTGCCCGCCCACGGCCGAGGCGCTTCTCTACGGTATCCTGCAGTTGCAGCGGAAGATCCGCCGCACCGGCACTTTGGTGAGGTAACCCCATGTCCGAAGCCCTGCAGGAACTGGCCGGAATCATCGCGCTGAAGCAGCCCGAGGCGGTCGTCTCGTCGACCGTCGCCTTTGGTGAACTGACCCTGGTCGCGAACCTTGCAAACTTGGAATCGCTGGTCGAATTCCTGCGAGACGACGCGTCCTGCCGGTTCTCGTCCCTGGTCGACATCACGGCGGTTGATCACCCCGAACGCGCCCAGCGGTTCGACATGGTCTACCACTTCCTGTCGATGTACCGGAACCAGCGCATCCGCGTGAAAGTCGCCGTGCGCGAGGACGAGATGGTGCCCTCGATCCACGAACTGCACCCGTCGGCCAACTGGTTCGAGCGGGAAGTGTTCGACATGTTCGGCATCCTCTTCAGTGGCCACCCTGACCTGCGTCGCATTCTGACCGACTATGGGTTCCGCGGTCATCCCTTGCGCAAGGACTTCCCCACCACGGGTTACACCGAGGTCCGCTATGACGAGGCGCTGAAGCGCGTCGTCTATGAGCCGGTGAACCTGGTGCAGGAATACCGGCAGTTCGATTTCATGTCCCCCTGGGAGGGTGCCGAATACATCCTGCCCGGTGATCAGAAGGCAGGTGCCAAGTGATGGACGGCGACATCCGCGTGAACACCTATGACGACGGCTCGAAGGATTTCGAGACCGGCGAACAGCGCATCCGCAACTTCAATATCAACTTCGGCCCACAGCATCCGGCGGCGCATGGCGTGCTGCGCCTGGTGCTGGAGCTGGACGGCGAGATCGTCGAACGCTGCGACCCGCATATCGGCCTGCTGCATCGCGGGACCGAGAAGCTGATGGAAAGCCGGACCTATCTGCAGAACCTGCCGTATTTCGACCGCCTAGACTATGTGGCGCCGATGAACCAGGAACATGCCTGGTGCCTGGCGATTGAACGCCTGACCGGGACGGTGGTGCCGCGTCGGGCCAGCCTGATCCGGGTGCTGTTCTCCGAGATTGGCCGCGTTCTGAACCACCTTCTGAACGTGACCACGCAGGCGATGGACGTGGGCGCGCTGACGCCTCCGCTATGGGGCTTCGAGGAACGCGAAAAGCTGATGGTCTTCTACGAGCGTGCCTCGGGCGCGCGGCTGCATGCGGCCTACTTCCGGCCCGGTGGCGTGCACCAGGACCTGACGCCGCAGCTGATCGACGATATCGACGCCTGGGCCGAACAGTTCCCCAAGGTGCTGGACGATATCGACGGTCTTCTGACCGAGAACCGCATCTTCAAGCAGCGCAATGCCGATATCGGCGTGGTGACCGAGGCTGACATCCAGAAATGGGGCTTCTCTGGCGTCATGGTGCGCGGCTCGGGCCTGGCCTGGGACCTGCGCCGCGCCCAGCCTTATGAGTGCTACGACGAGTTCGACTTCCAGATCCCCGTCGGCAAGAACGGCGACTGCTATGACCGCTACCTCTGCCGGATGGAGGAGATGCGTCAGTCGACCAGCATCATCCGCCAGGCCTGTGCCAAGCTGCGGGTGGAAAAGGGCGATATTCTGGCCCGCGGCAAGATCACGCCACCGAAGCGGGGCGAGATGAAGACCTCGATGGAAGCCTTGATCCACCACTTCAAGCTTTACACCGAAGGGTTCCACGTGCCCGCGGGTGAGGTCTACGCCGCCGTCGAGGCGCCGAAGGGCGAGTTCGGGGTCTATCTGGTGGCCGATGGCACCAACAAGCCCTACCGCGCCAAGATCCGCGCGCCCGGCTACCTGCACCTGCAGTCGATGGACTACATCTGCAAGGGCCACCAGCTGGCCGACGTCAGCGCCATCATCGGCACGATGGACATCGTCTTTGGCGAGGTCGACCGGTGATCGCGCTGGGGATTGCTCCGTTTCTTCTGCTGGGGATCGCGGTCCTGCCCGTCGGCGTGATCGCGGCCCCGGCCTATATCGCTGGAATGTTCTGATGCTGCGTCGCCTTCACAAGGACCAACCCGCCTCGTTCGCCTTCACTCCGGCGAATCTGGCCTGGGCCAAGGGCCAGATCTCCAAATACCCCGAGGGCCGTCAGGCCAGCGCGATCATCCCGCTTTTGTGGCGCGCGCAGGAGCAGGAGGGATGGCTGAGCCGTCCCGCCATCGAATACGTCGCGGACATGCTGGGAATGGCCTACATCCGGGCGCTGGAAGTGGCGACGTTCTACTTCATGTTCCAGCTGCAGCCGGTCGGGTCCGTGGCCCACGTCCAGATTTGCGGCACGACCTCCTGCATGATCTGCGGCGCCGAAGATCTGGTGGCCGTGGCGAAAGAGCTGATCGCTCCGACGCCGCACACCGTGTCGGCGGACGGCAAGTTCAGCTGGGAAGAGGTGGAATGCATGGGCGCCTGCGCCAATGCGCCGATGGCCCAGATCGGCAAGGATTACTATGAGGACCTGACGGGCGAGAAACTGCGCGAGCTGATCGGGCGGTTCCGCGCGGGTGAGGTCCCGGTGCCGGGGCCGCAGAACGGGCGGTATGCGGCGGAACCCATCG
The DNA here is from genome assembly GCA_027484915.1 of Paracoccaceae bacterium. Taxonomy (GTDB): domain Bacteria; phylum Pseudomonadota; class Alphaproteobacteria; order Rhodobacterales; family Rhodobacteraceae; genus Tabrizicola. The sequence goes on from JAIXSA010000148.1 coordinate 26,162, forward strand.
GGGGACTGACCAGCCTGAAAGAGTTCGAGTCGGGCCGCACGCAGTACAACGCCAGCGCGCAGGCGGCGGTGGACCTGAAGGACACCGTGAAGCGGATCGACGGGACCGAAGTGCCGCTGACGACGCCGTGGCTGGGCAAGGCTGCGGCTGTGACCGCCGCCAAGGGCCGCCAGACCGAGCCGAAGCCCGGCGCGGGCGCTGTGGCCGATGCCACGGGTGCCACGGTGCAGGAAGCCAAGGCCTCTTCCAAGGGCAAGCCGAAGTCCGACGGCAATGCGCCGAACGCCACGCCGCTGGCGACGCCGAAGGCCAAGGCCTCGGGTCAGGCGGGCGGCGTGCAGCCCGCGGGCCTGTCGGCGCCGAAGGGCGGCAAGGCGGATGACCTGAAGCTGATCGTCGGGATCGGCCCGAAGCTGGAGGCCCTGTGCAACAAGCTGGGCTTCTTCCACTTTGACCAGATCGCCAACTGGACCGAGGGCGAGATCGCCTGGGTCGACGAGAACCTGGAAGGCTTCCGGGGTCGGGTGACGCGCGACAAATGGGTGGCACAGGCGAAGGTGCTGGCTGCGGGCGGCAGCGTCGCCGACGCGGAAGCCGCGGCAAAGGCATAACGGACTGCGGAAGGTGAATTGCGTGCAGGGTGCAGCGGGATGATGGACGGCGACGACGACACGACGATCGGCACGGGTGGCTGGGTCCTGGTGGGCGTTTCCGGGCTGGTCACCTTTGCCGTTCTGCGTGGCTGGTTTCACTACCTGCTGGTCCCGTCGCTGCTCTTCGCCCTGGCCATCGCCCTGATCGTGCTTCTGGTGCTGTACCGGCTTGCCGAAGCGGTGAACCGCTACGATGACGCGGAAGAGGCCAGCCGGGTCCGCAAGGTTGTCCCGGCTTCGGATGTCGGCATCCGGACCGGCGAGGGGGCAGCCATCCCCGCCGCGATGGCTGTTCCGGTGCGATCCGACGCCGCGGTGGTGCCGCAGCGGCCCTCGTCCGTCGTGCGTCCGCTGGCCGAGGTTGAGGCGCCTCCGGTGATCCTGCCGGTCAGCCTGGTGGTCGAGGCGGAGGCAGAGGTCGCGGCCTTGGCTGCGAAGCCTGCGGCCAGCGGCAAGCCAAAGACCAAGGCCAAGGCGGACGCAAAACCCAAGGCCGCGTCAAAGGCTGGGGCGACGGCGAAGACGAAGGCCGAGGCGAAGCCAAAGGCAGAGCCGAAAGCGAAAGCCGCGAAGGCCCCGAAGACCAAGCCCGCGGGCCTGGTGCGGTTGCAGGCCGCGCGCGGCGGCAAGGCGGACGACCTGCAAGAGATCGAGGGCATTGGCCCGGCGCTGGAGAAGCTGTTGAACAGCCTGGGCTTTTACCACTTCGACCAGCTTGCTGCCTGGACCGAAGCCGACGTGGCGCTGATCGACGCGGAAATGAAGACGTTCAAGGGGCGCATCACGCGCGACAAATGGGTGGAGCAGGCGAAGATCATCGTCAGCAACGGGCTTGAGGCGTTCCGGGAACGCGCGAGGGCCAATGACTACTAAGGCCAACGGCGGCCCCCTGCGGGCTGCAGCAACGGGAGTGACATGGAATGCGTAGAGCAGAAGCTGTGAATGCGCCCTCGCTTGGTGGGTGGCTCATCGGTGCGGCGATGGGGCTGGTGGCGTTCGGCGTCCTGGTCGTCATCGGCGAGTTCGACCTGGTCCCCGCCGTGGCGATGGCCGGGATCGTCGCGGCGGTGGCCGGATTGATCATGGGCATGCCCTGGGGCGCGTCCGCCCCGCGCGTGGCCGCGACGCCGGTCGTCCATGCGGCGGCACCCGCAGCTGCCCCGGTTGCCTTTGTCTCGACCCCTAAGGCCGCGCCCGCTCCGTCCAACAGCGAAGGTCCGGCCCGGCTTGCCGCACCGCGCGGTGGCAAGGCCGACAACCTGAAGGAAATCGAAGGCATCGGTCCGGCGCTGGAGAAACTGGTCAACGAGATGGGCTTCTTCCATTTCGACCAGATCGCCGGGTGGTCCGATGCCGACGTGGCCTGGGTCGATGCCAACCTCAAGGGCTTCAAGGGCCGCGTGACCCGTGACCGCTGGGTGGCACAGGCCAGGATCATCGTGGCCGATGGGCTTGCGGCCTTTCGCGAGCGGGCCAAGACCAACAACTATTGATCCCATGATGCAGACCCGTCCCGATCCAGCAGAAGTCCGTCGCGCCCGTCAGGCGCGGCTGGTGGGCATCGTGCTTGCGGTGACGATGGTGCTGTGGATGGGGGCCCAGTATCTGGGCGGACAACTCGGGTTGGAGACGCGCTACGTGTTCCTCTTCGACCTATGTGCCATCGCGGCCTTCGTCTGGGCCCTGGTGGTGACGTATCAGATCTGGCGCGGACGCCGGGGTTAGGAAGACCAAATGCTCAAGGATCAGGACCGCATTTTCAGCAACCTCTACGGGATGCATGACCGCAGCCTGAAGGGCGCGATGAAGCGTGGCCATTGGAACGGCACCGCCGAGATCATCAAGCGCGGGCGCGACACGATCATCGAGCAGGTGAAGGCCAGCGGCCTGCGCGGCCGGGGTGGCGCGGGCTTCCCGACCGGCCTCAAGTGGTCGTTCATGCCAAAGCAGTCGGACGGCCGTCCGTCCTATCTGGTGGTCAACGCCGACGAATCCGAGCCGGGGACCTGCAAAGACCGCGAGATCATGCGCCACGATCCGCACACGCTGATCGAAGGCTGTCTGATCGCGAGTTTCGCGATGAACGCCAACACCTGCTATATCTATATTCGCGGCGAATACATCCGTGAGCGTGAGGCGCTGCAGGCGGCCATCGACGAATGCTATGACGCGGGGCTTCTGGGGAAGAACGCGGCCAAGTCGGGCTGGGACTTCGACCTTTACCTGCACCATGGGGCAGGGGCCTATATCTGCGGCGAGGAAACGGCACTTCTGGAAAGCCTGGAAGGCAAGAAGGGCATGCCCCGGATGAAGCCGCCGTTCCCGGCCGGTTCCGGTTTGTACGGCTGCCCGACCACGGTGAACAACGTCGAATCCATTGCCGTCGTCCCGACGATCCTGCGCCGGGGCTCTGACTGGTTCGCCTCGTTCGGCCGGCCCAACAACACCGGGACCAAGCTTTTCGGGATCTCGGGCCACGTGATGCAGCCCTGCGTCGTCGAAGAGGCGATGTCGATCCCGCTGAAAGAGCTTCTGGAACGGCACTGCGGCGGCGTGCGCGGTGGCTGGGACAACATCAAGGCGGTGATCCCGGGCGGGTCCTCGGTTCCCTTGCTGACCAAGGCACAGTGCGACGACGCGATCATGGACTTCGACTGGCTGCGCGAGCAGCGGTCGGGTTTGGGGACGGCGGCGGTGATCGTGATGGACAAGTCCACCGACGTCATCAAGGCGATCTGGCGGCTGTCGAAGTTCTACAAGCACGAAAGCTGCGGCCAGTGCACGCCTTGCCGCGAAGGCACGGGCTGGATGATGCGCGTGATGGACCGGCTGGTGCGCGGCGAGGCCGAGGTCGAAGAGATCGACATGCTTCTGTCCGTGACCAAGCAGGTCGAAGGCCACACCATCTGCGCGCTGGGTGATGCGGCGGCCTGGCCGATCCAAGGCCTCATTCGCGCCTTCCGCGACGAGATCGAGGACCGGATCAAGGCCAAGCGCACCGGCCGCATCAGCGCGGTGGCTGCCGAATGAAGGTCGCGCTGCTGCTTCCTGTGCTGCTGGCTGCCTGCGTCAGCTCCGAGATCCCGGATTCCGAACGGGTCGACGGGGTAATCGAAGGACCGATGCCATTGCAGGTCGGCGGGGCGACCGTGGGGGTCGAACAGGTCAGCGATTGGCCGCGCATGATCGCGACGGTCGATGCCAAGGGCCAGTCGCAGGTGCTGGAGTCTGGCACGGCAGAGACGGTCATCGTCTCGGGCGCGGCGGACTTCGCCACAGCGGTCGCGGCTTTGGGTCAATTCTGCGAGCGGAAGATCGATATGGCCGGATTTGACACCCAGTTCGTCTATCGCGAGCCCGAGACCGGCAACTACTGGTTCGACGGGTTCTGTGGATGAGGCGGACCTGGGCCATATCGCCTGTGGTGCTGGCCTGCGCGGCCTGCGTCCAGCCCGCGTCCGAAACCCGGGTGGCCGAGCCTGTCCGGGTGACCAACAATGGCCAGCCGTTCCAGATGTGGGAGGGTGCCCTGGCCCGGAAGGCGGCGGATGCGGCCTGCGGCGGCAAGGTTCGGACCTCGATCTACGACCGTTTCGACCGGGCGACGGGTGCATGGGTCTATCCGGAGGGTTGCGCATGACGAATGCTGTCACCTTCGGTCACAAGGGCCTGATCCGGGCCGTTTGTCATGGCATATCAAGGCGTTTTGCCCCCATTTGCGGCGCACGAGCAGACCGCGAGCAACCAATGGAGGCCAACATGCTTCGCACCACCCTTATCGCCCTGGCTCTTGCCGCCACGCCGGCTTTCGCGCTGGTGCCGATCAACGAGAACCCCGAAATCCGCGACAAGCTTCTGCAAGGCTTCATCGGTGACGCCATCGCCGACAACTGCCCGACCATCGAGCCGCGCAACCTTCGCGCGCTGGGAGAGCTGAACAAACTGCGCGACTTTGCGCTGAAGCAGGGCTACGAGGCCAGCGTCGTGCGGGAATTCGTCACTTCCAAGGAAGAGAAGGCCAAGTTCAAGGCGGAAGCCGCGGAATGGCTGAAGGCCAAGGGCGCCGAGCCGGGCAATGCCGAGGCCTATTGCAAGATCGGTGAAGAGGAAATCGCCAAGGACAGCCTGATCGGCTATCTCTTGAGGTCGAAAGAATGACCGAAGCCCGTCACCTGGCCGAGTTGAACGTGGGGCGCCTTCTGGCGCCCACGGATGACCCGCGCGTGGCCGAGTTCATGGCCGCGCTTGACCGGGTGAACGGGATGGGCAAGCGCATGCCCGGCTTCGTCTGGATGATGGAAGGCTCGGGCGAGCCGGGCACCGGGAATACGGAAGCCAAGATCGAGGGCGACCCGCAGTTCGTGTCGAACCTGACCGTCTGGGAAGGCGTCGAGCCGCTGGAGCAGTTCGTCTTCAACACCGTCCACCGCGCGTTTTATGAGCGGCGGGCGGAGTGGTTCGAGGTGCTGGGCCGGATGCATTTCGTCATGTGGTGGGTGCCTGCGGGGCATAGGCCCACATTGGACGAGGCTTTGGCGCGGCTGAAGCATCTCGAGGCGCATGGCGACAGTGACCATGCGTTTGGGTGGAAATACCTCAAGGAAGCGCGGCTGTGGCAGACGCGCGGCTGTGTCCAAGTGGCGGCGGAGTAGGGGCGATGTGCTACGGCGGTCAGGACCCGAAATACATGATGCGCGACATCGAGGCGCGTTTGAAACACCTGTCTTTTGAACAGGACAAGACGAAACAGGCGGCCCCGGCGGCGCAAGGGCTTCTGGCCCGGCTGCGTGACGCGGTGACGGGGCTGCTGCGGAAGGACCGGGCGCATGTCTAACTTGAAGAAAATCAGCATCGACGGGATCGAGGTCGAGGTCGATGGCGCGATGACCATCATCCAGGCGGCGGAAGCGGCCGGGGTGGAGATCCCGCGCTTTTGCTACCACGAACGGCTGTCGATCGCCGGCAACTGCCGGATGTGCCTGGTCGAGGTCGTGGGCGGCCCGCCGAAGCCCGCGGCCTCCTGCGCGATGCAGGTGCGTGACTTGCGGCCTGGCCCGAATGGCGAGGCCCCTGTCGTCAAGACCAAGTCGCCGATGGTGAAGAAGGCCCGCGAGGGGGTGATGGAGTTCCTGCTCATCAACCACCCGCTGGACTGCCCGATCTGCGACCAGGGCGGCGAGTGCGACCTGCAGGACCAGGCGATGGCTTACGGTGTGGACTTCAGCCGCTACCGCGAACCGAAGCGGGCGTCAGAGGACCTGAACCTTGGCCCGCTGGTCAAGACCGCGATGACTCGCTGCATTTCCTGCACCCGTTGCGTCCGTTTCACCACGGAAGTCGCCGGGATCACCCAGATGGGCCAGACGGGACGTGGCGAAGACAGCGAGATCACCAGCTATCTGAACGAGACGCTTTCCTCGAACCTGCAGGGCAACATCATCGATCTCTGCCCGGTGGGCGCGCTGACCTCGAAGCCTTACGCCTTCACCGCGCGGCCGTGGGAGCTGACGAAGACCGAGAGCATTGACGTGATGGACGCGCTGGGGTCGAACATCCGCGTCGACACCAAGGGCCGCGAAGTCATGCGCTTCCTGCCGCGCAACCATGACGGCGTGAACGAGGAGTGGATTTCGGACAAGACCCGCTTCGTCTGGGACGGGTTGCGCCGCCAGCGGCTTGATACGCCTTACGTCCGCGAGAACGGCAAGCTGCGGAAGGCGACCTGGGGCGAGGCGCTGGAGAAGGCGGCTGCCGCGATGAAGGGGCGCAAGGTCGCCGGTCTGGTGGGCGATCTGGCCCCGGTCGAGGCGGCTTACAGCCTGAAAACGCTGGTCGAATCGCTTGGCGGCCATGTCGAGTGCCGGACGGACGGGGCGAAGCTGCCGATCGGCAACCGCTCGGCCTATGTCGGCACGGCGACGATCGAGGATATCGACAGCGCCAAGGTGATCCTTCTGATCGGGACCAACCCGCGGGTGGAAAGCCCGGTCCTGAACGCCCGCATCCGCAAGGCTTGGACCAATGGCGCGATGGTGGGGCTGTTCGGGGAACAGGTCGACCTGACCTATGACTACATGCACATGGGGTCGGACCGCGCGGCGTTGGTGGACCTGGTGGGCCGGGTGACCCAGAAGGACAACACGCTGGTCATCATCGGCCAGGGCGCGATCAACGAGGCCGACGGCGAGGCGGTGCTGAGCCAGGCGATGGCCTATGCCACCGGCGCGGGTGCTAAGTTCATGGTCCTTCACACCGCCGCCGCTCGCGTCGGCGCGATGGACGTGGGTGCGGTGACCGAGGGCGGGCTGGCAGCGGCGACCGAGGGCGCGGAGGTGATCTACAACCTCGGCGCGGATGAGGTCGAAATCGCCGCGGGTCCCTTCGTGATCTATCAGGGCAGCCACGGCGACCGGGGGGCCAACCGGGCCGACATCATCCTGCCGGGCGCTGCCTACACCGAAGAGAACGGGCTTTTCGTCAACACCGAAGGCCGCCCGCAACTGGCCTTCCGCGCCGGGTTTGCCCCCGGTGAGGCGAAGGAGAACTGGGCGATCCTGCGGGCGCTGTCGGCCGAGGTCGGCCAGCAGCTGCCGTGGGATTCGCTGGCGGGTTTGCGGGCCGCGCTGGTCAAAGCCCATCCGCACCTGGGCCGCATCGACGAAGTGCCGGAAAACCAGTGGCAGCCGCTGGAGCTGAAGCTTCCCGCAAAGGCCACCTTCCGCAATGCGATCAAGGACTTCTACCTCACGAACCCGATTGCCCGGGCCTCTGCGGTGATGGCGGAACTTTCCGCCATGGCCAAGGCCCGTGCGGCGGCCCCGATTGCGGCGGAATAACATGGCGCAGCGCCTCTCCCTGCTCGCGACCCTTGGCACCGCGACAGCGGCGCTGGGGGCTTGCGCGCCCGCCGGAGAGGTGCCAGAGGAGCGCGGGCAGACGGCGGTCTATCAGGGGGTCTCGACGATCCTGCTCGACAAGGACCTGGTCAGCTTCAGCGTCGCCATGAAGGGCGCGAAGGACCGGTCGGACGTCGAGGCCTATGGCCGCTGCGCTGCCGCGCAATATGCGCTGGATCAAGGGTTTGGCTTCGCGCGGCAGGTGCGGACCATTGTGACGAAGAAGGGCGGGGCATGGTACGGGGATGCGGTCTACCTCATTTCCGGTACCCTGCCCGAGGGCCTGCGGACCATCGACGCCGAAGTGGTGGTGGTGGAATGCGCAGAGCTTGGAATACCAAGCCGGTAACACTGGCGGATTGAGGATGAGGGACTGACATGGACGGGTTTCTTGCCACAGGGTTCGGAACGGCGGTGCTGATCGCGGCGCAGTCGCTGCTGATCGTGGCCTTCGTGATGATCAGCCTTCTGTTCCTCGTCTACGGCGACCGGAAGATCTGGGCGGCGGTGCAGATGCGGCGTGGGCCGAATGTGGTGGGCCCCTTTGGCCTTCTGCAGTCGGTGGCCGACGCGCTGAAATATGTGGTCAAGGAGATCGTGATCCCGGCGGGTGTGGACCGTCCGGTGTTCTTCCTGGCCCCGATGCTGTCCTTCGTTCTTGCCATCCTCGCCTGGGCGGTGATCCCCTTCGATGACGGCTGGGTGCTGGCCAACATCAACGTGGCGATCCTGTTCGTCTTTGCCGTCTCCTCGCTCGAGGTCTACGGCGTCATCATGGGCGGCTGGGCGTCGAACTCGAAATACGCCTTCCTCGGGTCGCTGCGGTCCGCCGCGCAGATGATATCTTACGAGGTCTCCTTGGGCCTGATCATCATCGGCGTGATCATCTCGACCGGAGCGATGAACTTCGGCGCCATCGTAGAGGCGCAGGACGGCGATTACGGGTTGTTCAACTGGTACTGGCTGCCGCACTTCCCGATGGTGTTCCTGTTCTTCATCAGCGCCCTGGCCGAAACCAACCGCCCTCCCTTCGACCTTCCGGAAGCGGAATCCGAGTTGGTGGCGGGCTTCATGGTGGAATACTCCTCGACCCCCTACCGTCTCTTCATGGCCGGCGAATACATCGCGATCTTCCTGATGTGTGCCCTCATCAGCCTTCTCTTCTTCGGCGGCTGGCTGTCGCCGATCCCCGGGCTGGCCGACGGCTGGTGGTGGATGGTCGCCAAGATGTGGCTCTTCTTCTTCATGTTCGCCATGGTGAAGGCCATCGTCCCCCGCTACCGCTATGACCAGCTGATGCGGATCGGCTGGAAGGTCTTCCTGCCGATGTCGCTGGCCTGGGTGGTGATCGTGGCGTTCCTGGCGAAATTCGAAGTGCTTGGCGGCTTCTGGGCCCGCTGGGCGATTGGAGGCTGACATGTCCAACATCGACTGGACCCGCGCCACGAAGTACTTCCTGCTGATGGACTTCCTCAAGGGCTTCGGCCTGGGGATGAAGTACTTCTTCGCGCCGAAATCGACGGTGAACTACCCGCATGAGAAGGGGCCGCTCAGCCCCCGCTTCCGCGGCGAACATGCGCTGCGTCGCTATCCGAACGGCGAGGAACGCTGCATCGCCTGCAAGCTGTGTGAAGCCGTCTGCCCGGCGCAGGCCATCACCATTGACGCCGAACCGCGTGAGGACGGCTCCCGCCGCACCACGCGCTATGACATCGACATGACCAAGTGCATCTACTGCGGCTTCTGCCAGGAAGCCTGCCCCGTGGATGCCATCGTCGAAGGCCCGAACTTCGAATTCTCGACCGAGACGCGGGAAGAGCTGTTCTACACCAAGGAAAAA
>JAIXSA010000125.1 GCA_027484915.1 Paracoccaceae bacterium
AGTGATGGCGGGCGCATCGCCCTGTCACGCGGCGATGGATCGACCTACGGCGCAGAGATTGTGCCGCCGACAGGGCGTATCGTCGTCTCTCCCTAGGGCCGAGGCGGGCTTTTCTCTGGTCGAAGTGCTTGCCGCGCTGACGCTGGCGGCGATGATGCTTGTTGCGGCTTTTGACACCTTTGGCACCCTGGCACTGGTGGCCGACCGTCAGGTGCGCAGCACTGCGGCGCGCAACCTGGCGCGCGTCTTGCTGGCCGAAGGGGTGACGGGTCAGGATCGGCTGGAGGGGTTGGGCTGGCAAGCCACGGTGGAACAGCTGTCTCCACATTTGGTGCGTCGAGATCTGATCATTTCCGCGCCAAACGGTCCGATCCTGACCTTGGGTCAGTTCGACCTTGTGGACCCCGCGCAATGAATATCCGATCCGAACACGGCTTTACCTTGATCGAAGCGCTGGTGGCGTTGGCATTAGGGGCGGTTGTGATGACGGCAGTGCTGACCATGGTCAAACTGGGCAGCGCTACAGCTGCACGGCTGGCAAAGGCTGCCGATACTGACGAAGCAGTGGCGCGAATGGGTGACCTTTTGGCGGGCGATGCGGCGCACGCGTTGGCCATCGCTGTGACGCCGGACGGGCTGGTGTTTTCGGGGGACGCGCAATCGGTGCGTTTCGCGATGCTGCCGCGCCCGCGTCCGGACAGTGTCGACCCTGATCCGGTCATCGTTGCCTATCATGTAATGGGCGGGACCTATGCGCGCATCAGCCGCAGTGAAACTGCCCTTGGACAAACCGAAGGCAAGGTCATGCCGGTGTGGGATGTCGCGCAGCCGGTTGCATTGCGCTATCTGGACGAGCGTGGAAAATGGCAAAGCCGATGGTCGGATACTGAGGTCTTTCCGCGCGCTCTGGGGTTTGTTGTCGGGTCAGACAAGAGCGCGCGTCCGGTCATTGCTGGGGCGTTTTTGCCGCTAGTTTCGCCGGAATGCGTGGCTGCCGGAGCAGAGGACTGCCCCGCAGGAATCGGTGGCGTGCCATGAGAGCAAGCCAAAGCCGCGAAACCGGCGCGGTCCTTTTGATGGTGCTTGTCGCGCTTGCGCTTTTGGCTGCGGTCGCTGCCTCGTCGGCGCGGCTGGCGGCCAGCGCTATCGTGTCGACCAAGGCGGAAGGGGCGCTGCTGGGCGAACAGATCACGGTCGTCTCGGCGCTTGCGCTGATTGCCGCGCGGATGAACGGGCCGAACCCGCTGCCGCAGGATGGCACGCCCGTTGCGCTGAAGCTGCCCGACCGCGAGATCGAGGTGCGGGTTCACGCGGTGGCAGGATTGGTTAACCCCAACTCCGCCCCCCGGCCACTGCTTGTCGCGCTGTTCAGGACAGCTGGAACGCAGCCGCTTTTGGCCGAACAGTTGGCCGACCGAATAATCACGAAGCGCACATTGGCCGAAGCCCAAGGGGCGGGACGCGCGTTTCGCTTTGCGTCTGACATGCGGCGTCTGCTTGCAGACCAAGCAGGGCTTTGGGTGCAGCTGCGCGGGTTGACCACCTTCATGGGGGCGAATGTCAACTTCGATCCCAACACGGCGCCTCTTCGTCTGAGGGCGGTGGCTCCACCTGCAACGCTGGGCGGATTTGACCTTTATGCAGGGACTGCCGCGCTTGAAAGCGCCGGATTGTACGAAGTTTACATCTCCAACCTCGACCCGGCACTCGGCGGGGTCACTCATGCATCGGTCAGCATCACCGCGTCGGGCTACCGCGTTGTGGCGCTTGACTGGCCGCAAACACCTTTACTCGCTGACCGGAACCCCGTGCCATGACCCGATCCCGCTTCGCCACGCTAGCGGATGATGCCGCAATGCAGCTTGAGGTGCTGTTGCCGCCCGAATGGCGCGGGTTGGTGGCCCTGTCGCTGGGTGAGGCCGAAACCGGAAGCATCGAAACGCTTCCCGCCGCCGCGCGCATCTCGGTGACTGTTCCGTCTGATCGGGCTTTGTTGCGCGGTCTGACGTTGCCGCAAGGCACCGATACCCGTCGCGCCGTTGCGCTATGGCTTGAGGATGGATCACCTTGGGCACAGGGAAGCTATCTGTGGGATGTGGTGCAGAAGAGTGGGGCAGAGTGGCAGGTTGCCATTTTTCCCGAAGGACCTGTGCGACAGGCGGAAGAGCGCCTTGAACGACGTGGCAGTACGGTTGGCGAAATCCGGCTTGCTGCGCCCGATGGCACCCTGTTCATGCTGCGCCCCGATCAAGCCGGGCGCGGCCGGTTGAGGCGGGGGCTTCTGGCCGTTGTCGGTCTTGTCACGGCCTTGGGTCTGGGCCTTGCGCTTTGGCAGGGCCAGGCTGCACTGGCTGCCCGTAGCGTGGCGCTCAAGGCGCAAGACGCAGCCGAGGCCCTGCACGCCGACGGGCAATATGGCACACTGACCGCGGCCGCATTGGCATTGCGGACAGAAAAGCTTCGCGTGCCCGGCCTTGCCGCAAAGCTTGACTTTCTGGCCCGACATTTGCCGACCGACACATGGCTTTTGCACCTTGCGCTTGAAGGCCCACGCTTTGCCATGTCGGGCCGCAGTACCGGACCCGAGGCGATCATCCCGTCACTCAGCCTGGCAGAAGGGGCAGTATCGACCGCCCGGGTCGACTTTGACGGCCCGATGACCCGCGATCTCCAGAACGGTCTGTATTCCTTTGCCATTACGGGCGAGTTCGTCGGTGCGGGGGACGCTCAATGAAACTGCGCACTCCGCTTACCCTGCTCTTGTCACTGCCTGGATCGGCGCTGGTTCTTGGACTGGCTGCCACTCTGGCCGCAAATACCTATCGGACCGCTGCGCAAACCGCGCTCGGGGACCTTGCCGTGGCGCGACAAACGGCAGTGGCGGGGCCGACGGGGCGGGCGGTCGGCATTCTGATACAGGGTGAAACGGCGGGGCTTGCCCAGTCTGCGCTTCAAGCGCTTGTACGGCAGCGGTTGGCTGAAACCGGGCTGGTGCCCGATCAGCTTGATCCTGCCTCGACCGAACCTGCCGCCGCACTGACCCGTATTTCGCTGACGCTTGGCCTGTCAGGGACTGAGACACAGATCATGGCCGCCGTTCTGGAGCTAGACCGTGGCGACCCGTTGCTGGTGCTCGACCGGATCGTGATTACCGGGCAGGGCGTCGAAGGCGGGGTCTTGCAGGCAGAAATCGCCCTGTCAGGTTTTGCCGCGGGATTTCTGCAATGAACGGACGTGTCGGACTTTTGTCACTGATCGCGGCGGTGTTGCTGGGTCTGCTGTTGTTGGACCGCTCTTTAGGCACAGGTCCGGTCGATCCGACCCAGGAACCAGCTGGCACCGTAGCGGCGAAGGAGGATGGTTCGGTACCGCTGGCCGAAGTACTTCCCGAGGCATTGGCCCTACATCCGCTGTTCCAGCCTTCGCGGCAGTCGGCCAGCGCGGAGTTGTCAGCGGTGGTTGTTCCTGAAGTCGCGCCCGAAACTGGCGCCGATACAGTCGCCGTCGTTGCGACCGAACCCGAGGTTCAGCCGGTGCTGCTGGGGGTGGTGATTGACCCTGCTCCGGGAGGGGCGTTTCTGGGCGACACGGCGGGCGGACCGATCGATTATCTTGAACCGAGTGAAGAGAGCCGTGGACTGCACTTGATAAGTGTCGCGTCCGACCGCGCCAAGTTTCTGGGTCCTGACGGTGAGGTTACGCTGTTGCTGCCCACGGCGCTGGAATTGGGCGGGCAATGACCGCTGCACGCATCTCTTGGGACATGATCGGCGGTTGGCTGTCAGCGACTGACTGGCTGGTCATAACGAGTGCGGGGGCGGGTACGGGCTTTGCCGGCTATCTGTTTGGTGCGTCGATGCTGGACCTGGGCGCAATCGGCGCTCTGGGCGCAGTCTGCACGGCGATCGCCCTTGTCGACGCAAGGCACTTTGTCATTCCGGACCGTCTGTCGTTGCCGCTTGTGCCCCTTGGTGTAGTTGCCCTCTTGCCAGATGTCGAAACCGTCTTTCTTCGGCTGGTGACTGCGGGTGCCGTGTGGTGCGGACTCTCGGTCTTCGCGGCTGTGGCCCGTCGTGCAAGGGGTGCAGAGGCCTTTGGTCAGGGGGATGTAAAACTGATTTCGATTGCCGGTCTCTGGATCGGCCCTGATTGGATCGCTCCCTATATTGTCGCCACAGCACTTGGTGCGATTGCGGTTGTCGTGAGTCGCAGGGTGGCAGGCCGCAGGGCGTCGGACCCGCGCATTGCCTATGGCGCGTTCCTTGCGCCTGCGCTTGTCGGGGCTGTGCTCATAAACCTTGCGTTTGCGGTTTAATCCCAAGGGTGGGTTCGCCTAGGTCTCAGGTTATAGGAGCGGTCCTTCGGGGCAGAGGTGGCATTCTTTGTTGATGCGGCCGCCGCTTTCGAACGCTAACAGTTATTCAAATGCCTAGATGTTGAACGCGAGATTTAGGTTTTTTGCCTCAGGGTAGCACACCAAAGGATCCGCTTGATGCCAACCTACACCTTGAATGTGAACGGCGTTAACCGCACGGTAGACGTCCCCGATGCAGGAATGCCGCTGCTTTGGGTCTTGCGCGATTTCCTTGGCTTTACTGGTGCCAAGTACGGTTGCGGTATCGAAGTCTGCGGTGCCTGCACGGTTATCGTCGACAACCAGCGCGAACATTCCTGCAAGGTCGATGTGTCTTCTGTTGTCGGCAAGAAGATCGTGACGGTCGAGGGTCTTTCCGGTGACGTGGACGGTGCCAAGGCGCAAGCCGCTTGGATTGCCAATCAGGTTCCGCAATGCGGGTTTTGTCAGCCGGGGATGCTGACGGCCACCACTGCAGCGATGAAGGCTGGACACCATGGCAAAGAAATCGCTCCGGAAGTGAAACATATCTGCGTGTGTGGCACCTACCCGCGCATCAACAAGGCGATGACTGGCCTCTGATCCGCGTCGCCAATCCTTCCCCGAATTCAAAAGAGCCCGGTATCATGGACGATCTTGCCACAGCCCCCCAAGGACCCACGCGCCGCGACGTACTCAAAAGCGTTGGCGCTGCCTTCGTGCTTCCCTTTGCGATCAGCATAAGCCCGCGTTCAGCCGAAGCGGCCGCGCCCGTGCAGATCGGCGCCTTCATCCGTATCGACGAAACCAATACCGTTACGCTTAGCATCGGCTCGAGCGAGATGGGCCAAGGCATCATGACGGGCCTGGCCCAGTTGGTGGCCGAGCAGTTGCAGATCAACTGGTCACAGATGCGGGCCGAGCACGCTGTCGGGGGGGCGGGTGCGGGCAATCCTTATGCGAACCCGCTGTTCCACGCGCAGATTACCGGCGGCAGCACCAGCATGATGGGGTGGTACACCCCGATGCGTACGGCTGCAGCGACGGTACGCGACATGTTGATCGCGGGAGCCGCGCGCCAGACCAACACTACGGGTTGGCGGCTTGGCACGGCAGGCACTGTGACCAACGGCACGCTGACGCTGACATTCGCGGATGTTGCTGCGACCGCCGCTTCGATCACCGGACTGCCCGCGCCGGTTCTGGCGACGACGACAAAGTTCGTCGGCCAACGGATGCAGCGGCTGGACATTCCCGCAAAGGTGAATGGCTCGGCCATCTACGGCATGGACGTTCAGGTGCCGGGCATGGTCTTTGCCAGCGTCGTGCATTGCCCGACACTGGGCGGAACGGTTGCCGCGACGCCGGCCAAACCGAACCGTGCGGGGGTGCTGGGGGTTGTGAACCTCGACACTGCGGTTGCCGTCATTGCCAACAATACTTGGACGGCAATCAAAGCGGCAAGGGATCTGGAAGGCACCATCACTTGGCTGCGGCCCTCCGACACAACGCGGATGGACAGCGCTACTCTTGCCGCGACCGCGCAGTCCTTGCTGACGTCGGACAGCGCAACGGCGTTTGTGGCCGAAGCTGTCGGCACGCCCACCATGGCTGGCGCGGTAAAGACGCTGGACCAGACCTATCGCCTGCCTTTCCTCGCCCATGCCTGCATGGAGGTGATGAACTGCACAGCCTCTGTCACGGCTGACAGATGCGAAATCTGGGCCCCGACGCAGGGGCAGGAATTCATCATTCCCGCTGCCGCTGCCGCCTGTGGATTGACCAATGACAAGGTCATCTTGCACACGACCTATCTGGGCGGCGGTTTCGGGCGCAAGATCGAAGTTGACTATGTTGTGCAAGCCGTTCGCTGCTCGAGGCAGCTGGGTGTACCGGTCAAGTTGATCTGGTCGCGCGAGCAGGATTTCCAGAACGACAAATTCCGCCCCAGCGCCCTAATCCGCGTTCAGGCGGGATTGGACGCATCCAACAACGTCACCTCGGTGATCTATCGTAACGTGTCGCCGTCGATCAAACTGCAGCGCGGACCCAGTTCGGTAACCAACCCCGAAGACACCGGAGCGGTCGCTGGTGCAAAGGGATTGCCCTACAGCTTCACCGCACGCCGGATCGAACATGTGGCGTTGCCTACGGACATTCCACTTGGCTACTGGCGATCGGTCGGTGAATCCTACAACACCTTTGCCGTCGAAAGCGCGATGGACGAATTGGCCAAGCTGGCAAATATCAACCCACTGACCTTTCGTCGCGACCGGCTGGCAGACCCCCGTGCCAAGGCTGTCCTCACGGCGGTTGAAACCTTGTCGAGTTGGAAGAACACCCCGCCAACCGGCTATCAGCGCGGTGTTGCCTTTCTGAAGGGCTTTGGCAGCTATATCGCGATGGTGGCGGAGGTCGGCAAGACGACGGCGGGCACAATCAAGGTTGCCAAGATCTATGTCGCAGTGGATTGCGGAGTGGTGATCAACCCCGATCAGGTCGAAGCGCAGATGCAGGGCGGCATTGCCCACGGGCTTGCTGCGGCCATGTGGCATCAGGCGACCTTTGTTGCCGGGGTGCCGCAGGTGCGCAACTTCAGCAACTATCCCTATCTGAAGCTTCAATCCATGCCGACTGTTTCGATCAAGCTTGTCGCCAGTGCTGCGGCACCGGGTGGCGTGGGCGAAACATCGGTTCCGGTGGTTGCTCCGGCGGTGGCCAACGCTTGGGCAAAGCTGACGAACACGCGGCTGAGGTCGCTGCCGTTCTATCCCGGCACGACGATGGGCGGACTGTGAACCAAGAGCGGACACCGGAGGTCTTCCTCGGTGTCCTGCGGACGCGCGCGCTTTTCAGGACATCACTTGGCGCTGGACCGGGTGATGATGCCCCGAACTAGTGAGCAACTCCCCAACTCCTGGACAGTTTTCCGGTTGATCTGGCTACAGCCTGCCCCCGCTGATCGGGTTCGATGGTGTTGAAGAAGACCTCGGCGGGTCTCGACGTGACCGGGAACCGGGATTGGACGCGGTTTCGGGTCCCTGGGCGCGCTTCTAGCGGCGGCGGCCGTCGGTGTCGAAGATCAGCGCCTGATCGGCAGTGAAGGCGAGACCGGTGCTGTCACCGACCGTGGCGGCAAGGCGGCCCGCGCCTTGTACGCAGACCATCCCGGCCGGGGTCGCGACGTGCACAAGGGTCTGGTTGCCAAGGCGTTCCACCAGGCGGACGGTCCCTGCAAGCGGCGCTGCCGGGTCTGGTGACAGGTGGATATGCTCGGGCCGCAGGCCGATTTCGGCGGCGGACATGCCGATCGCCGCGCCCGGCAGGAAGTTCATAGCCGGGTTTCCGATGAAGCCCGCGACAAAGCGGTTCGCGGGATTGTCGTAGAGGTCCATCGGCCCGCCGATCTGCTGCACCTCGCCGCCGTTCATGACCACGATCTTGTCGGCCATGGTCATGGCCTCGACCTGGTCGTGGGTGACGTAGATCATCGTGGCACCAAGATCGCGGTGGAGGTTCGACAGTTCGATCCGCATCTGAACACGGAGGAGGGCGTCGAGGTTCGAGAGGGGTTCGTCGAAAAGGAAGACCTGAGGGTTTCGCACGAGCGCGCGCCCGATGGCGACGCGCTGGCGCTGGCCGCCGGACAGTTCGGCGGGGCGGCGGGTCAGGAGGGGGTCAAGCTGAAGGAGCTTCGCCACCTCTGCCGCGCGCGCCATGCGGGCGGGTTTGGCGACCCCGGCGGCCTCAAGCGAGAAGGCGATGTTCTCGGCCACGGTCATGTGCGGGTAAAGCGCGTAGGACTGGAAGACCATCGCGATCTGGCGGTCGGAGGGTTCCTCCATCGTCACGTCGCGCCCGGCGATCTCGATCCGACCGCTTGTCGGTTCTTCCAGCCCGGCGATCAGGCGAAGGAGGGTGGACTTGCCACAGCCCGAGGGGCCGAGGAGGGCGCAGAATTCGCCCTTCTCGACAGTAAGATCCACCCCCTTGATCGCCTCGAACGCGCCGAAGCTTTTCCGCAAGGATGTCAGGCGAAGTTGCGCCGTGTCGGGCATCAGCTACTCCCGGATCCAGACCTGCATGGGGTTCGGGCCCCGGTTGCACCAGATGTAATAGGGCACGGCCATCAGGGGTGAGGGGCCCTCGGCGGGCGGATGCGTGCGGTAGAGGGCGGCGTCCTGGTCGGTCAGGGCCGCACCTTGGGTCGTAAGAACGCTGATCCCGCCGAGGAGGTCGGCGCGGAATTCGTCGGCGACGGTGCTGGCGCGGGGCAGGCGCAGGCGGTGGAGGGGGGCTTTCTGGTCCTGGGCCTCGAAGCAGTAGACGAGGGGGCCACGGCGCAGCGCGACGCGGCCCTGGTCGGCCTTGATCTCGGGGTGGGGCCAGATCCGTTCGCCGGGCATCGGCAGGTCCAGTTCCACGACGTCTCCCGCCTTCCAGGTACGGGTCAGGCGCAGGTAGCCGCGGTCGGTCTTTACCGGGACGTCGGCCCCGGCGACGCGGACGTTCGGGGTCTGGCACCACGAGGGGATGCGCAGCGACAGAGTGAAGTCGCGGGGTGCATCGGGGGTGATGGCGACGCGGATCGCGCCTGTCCAGGGGTAGGAGGAAGTCTCGGCCACGCGGACTTTCCCACCGCCGAGGGTGACTTCGGTCTCGGACCCGCCGTAAAGGTGGATCGCAAGTTCATTGTCCCCCAAGCCATAGGCGTAGCCCCCGACCGAGGCCACAAGCCGCGCGACGTTCATCGTGCAGCAGGGACAGGGGTGCCAGTCCCAGCGTTTGTGGCTGCCGTCGCTGTCCAGCTTGTTGTCGTAGAAATAGGTGTCGCCGTCGCGCGACAGGCCCGCCAGCGCGTTGTTGTAAAGCGCCAGTTCCAGAAGGTCGCCGTATTGCACGTCGAGGTCCAGGTTCAGCATCCGCGCTGCCCAGAAGATCATCGCGCAGGAGGCGCAGGTCTCGGCATAGGCGGTGTCGTTCGGCAGGTCGTAGTCCTGGGTGAAACCTTCATTCCGGGCCGAGGGGCCGAAGCCGCCGGTGACATACATCCGGGTCGAGGTGACGTCCTGCCACAAGGTCTCGCAGACCTTTTGGAGTTCGGTGTCACCATGTTCGGCAGCAAGGTCGGCCATCGCGGTGTACAGATACATCGCGCGGACGGCGTGGCCGACGACCTTGGTCTGCTGGCGCACGGGCAGGTGCGACTGGCTGTATTCGTAGGTGCCCTGGCCGTATTTCCCCGCAGGCTCACCCCGCGCGTCGCGTTCCTGGTCGAAGTAATGGGGCTGCTGGCCCCGTTCCTCGACGAAGTAGGTGGCGAGGTCGAGGTACTTGCGCTTTCCCGTGGCGTGCCAGGCCTTGATGAGCGCCAGTTCCACCTCCGGATGTCCGCAATAGCCGCGCTTCTGCCCCGGTCCGCGACCGAAGACGGTGGCGACATGGTCGAAAGCGCGTTCCATCACCTGCATCAGCCGGTCCTTGCCGGTCGCGCGCATGTAGGCGACCGCGCCTTCCAGGATGTGGCCGAGGTTGTAGAGCTCATGGTTGTCGCGGAGGTTGGTCCAGCGGTTCTGCGGCTCACGCTCCAGATACCAGCAGTTGACGTAGCCGTCGGGTTCCTGCGCCTTTTCCAGGTCTTCGACGATGGCGTCGATCTGCGCCTCTACACCCGCGTCGCGGCGGTGGGACAGGGCATAGGACGCGGCCTCGATCCACTTGCCGACATCGCTGTCCCAGAAGATCTGGGTGGAAAAGCCGTCGGCGTGGGGCTTGAAGGTCAGGGGAGGGACGGGTTTCGGCAGCTTTAGGCTTTCCAGCACGTTGTATTTCTTCAGCTGGGCGTGCTGGCTGGGGATCGTGGTCTTCAGGACCGTCTCCAGCCGTTCGGACCAGAAAGCGCCGGTGATCTTCACATCGGCAAAGGGGATGGATGAATAGCGGCGCATGGGGTCCCTCCTTCAGGTACTGTCGCGCACGACCAGCGTGCAGGGCAGGCGCAGGGTGCCAGAGGCCTCTGCGCCCTTGATCATCTGGGTCATCCGCTGCCCGGCCTTCTCGCCAAGCTGGATCAGGTTCATGTCGACGGACGTGAGCGCGGGCCGGCAGGCCTCGGCCATCACGGTCCAGTTGTCAAAGCCGGTCAGCGCGATCTCGGCGGGGCATTGGACCCCGGCCTCGCGCAGCGCGTCGGCGCAGCCACGGGCGATCTGGTCGTTGCCGCAGACGATGGCGTCGGGACGGGGACCGTCCAGGAGTTGGGCGGTGGCGGCACGACCCCAGGCCTCGGTCCAGCTGCCGTGCAGCAGGGGGCCGGGTTCCAGACCCGCCGCGGCAAGGCCCTCGCGCCAGCCCTCGGCGCGCAGGTGGACGGCCTCGAAATCCTGGGGACCGGTGACATGGGCAATGCGGCGACGGCCGCGCTGAATGAGGTGGTCGGTCGCCAGGCGTGCACCGCCCTTGTCGTCGGGGAGGAGGGTGAGCGCTCCGGGCGCGTCGCCCTGGCTGAAAACGTAGATGACAGGTAGGCCCAACCCGCGCAGGTCGACCGACGGGCGGCGGTCGGCGCGCCGCGCGGTGACAATCAGCCCATCGATCTGCTTGGCCAGCAACTGGTCCAGGTGCGCGCGTTCGCGGTCGGCATCGTCGGTCGCGTTGACCATGAAGACGCCGATGCCGGATTGTGACAGGACCCCCTCCAGCCCCTCCATGATCGGCATGGTGAAACGGCCGAAGCTGTCGTTGGAGATGAGGCCGACAGAACCGGACAACCCGGTGTGCAGGCTGCGCGCGAGCATGTTCGGGCGGAACCGCAGCGCGCGGACCGTCTCCATCACGCGTTTCCGTGTCTCGTCCGACAGCGA
>JAIXSA010000093.1 GCA_027484915.1 Paracoccaceae bacterium
CCACCCCGATCAGCCCCTGCACCGCCAGAACCCGCGCCCTCAGCTTCGTCGGCAACCCGCCCCCGAAGACCGCCACCGCAGCGCCGTAGATCGCCAGGATCAGCACCCAAAGGAGAAGCGACCCCTCGTGGTTCCCCCAGACGCCCGACACCTTGTAAAGCATCGGCTTCAGCGTGTGCGAATTCGACACCACCACCGCCAGCGAGAAGTCGGACACCACGAAGGCCCAGGTCAGCGCCGCAAAACTGGCCGCGACCAGCACCAGCTGCACCAGCGCTGCCGGTCCGGCCAAGGCCATCAGCCGGCCATCGCCCCGGTGCGCGCCCCAAAGTGGCAACGTGGACTGCACCAGCGCCACCATCAGCGCAAGGATCAGCGCGAAATGCCCAAGCTCGACGATCATCAGCCTCTCCCGTGGTTATGCGTATGATAGGCGTTGCGGCCACCGGGGGAAAGGCCTGCGCCCTTCCGCCGCGCCGGGGCGTCAGACTGCCTGCGCATCTACGCCGATCCCGCCGAATTGTCCGTTGCCACCGGCACTACGCCCCCGCTACACCGATCCCAAGCGCCCGACCATGAACGGAGACTGCCATGCCCAAGACCATCCTGATCGGTGCGCCCATCGACTCTGGCCAGAAGCGTCCGGGTTGCCTAATGGGCCCCGCCGCCTACCGCGTCGCCGGGATCGCCCGCGAGGTCAGTGCCGAAGGCCACGGGGTCGAGGATTGGGGCGATCTCGTCCTGCCGGACCTGAAACCGGTCACCTGCACAAATCCCGTCGTGCACGATCTACCGGAAACCGTCGCCTGGGCGGAGATCCTGATGGACCGCGTCGACGACGCGCTCTCGCAGGGCGGCTTCCCGATCATCATGGGCGGCGACCATTCGCTGGCCCTCGGGTCCGCCGCCGGGGCCGCCGCCTTTGCCGCGAGGCAGGACCGGCCGCTCTTCCTCCTCTGGCTCGACGCCCATTCCGACTTCCACACGCCGCTCACCACCACCTCCGGCAACCTGCACGGCACGCCGTTGGCCTATATCGCCGGGCGCGACGGCTTTGACGCCTTCCCGCCTTTCCCCGCCCCTGTCCCCGCGCACCGCATCTGCATGTTCGGCATCCGCTCGGTCGATCCCGCCGAACAGGCCGCGATGCTGGAACGCGACATCTTCATCAACGACATGCGGGTGATCGACGAACGCGGCCTCGTCGCCCCCTTGCGCGAATTTCTCGCCGTCGTCCGCAGCGAAGGCGGGATGCTGCATGTCAGCCTTGATGTCGACTTCCTCGACCCCTCCATCGCACCCGCCGTCGGCACCACCGTTCCGGGTGGCGCGACCTTCCGCGAGGCGCATCTGGTGATGGAGCTTTTGCACGAAAGCGGCCTTGTCACCTCGCTCGACCTCGTGGAATTGAACCCCTTCCTCGACGACCGCGGAATGACGGCACGGCTGATGGTGGATCTGGTCGGCAGCCTGATGGGCAAGAAGGTTTTCGACCGGCCGACGCGGGCGAAGTAGTTCACAATCCAGCAAGGCGCTGATCTTCCTGCCATCTTTTCTGTATATACCAACAGTATATACGCCGTATCTACAGATGCAACAGACGGAAATACACGGCCAGATTGTTTCGAAAATATGAGCTTCGTGCGCTGGGTAATTCCGCAACAATCGTCAATTTCGTCGATTATTGTCGCGCTTACCGCCACAGCTAGTGGATGTGAAACTCCCCCACCACGTTCCGCCATTCGCCGGGGGCGATCAGTTTCCGGTGGGTGAAGCGCACCGAATGAAGCGGGCCTTCGATCTTTTCCCGCCAGAACTCGATGAACTGGAAAAGCTTCGGATAGTCCGGTGCCAGATCATACTCCTGCCAGATGAAGCTGTTGAGAACACTGCGATAATCCGGCATCCGGTAGTAGAGCTCGGCCGTGGTCAGTCCGTAACCCTGAAGCATCAGTTCCGTCTCGTGTCCGACCATTGCGATCCCCCTTTCTGTCGGTCCATGAAGAAATCATGACACGGGTCCGCCAAAAATCAATGAAAACAGAATGTTGGCACTCCATGCCTGCGGCTGCCAACCCCGCACAACCCGGCATTGCACCCCATAGCTAGGATGGTGTATCCTTCCGCCTGCTAAATCTTGATCCCGCAAGGAAGGCGCGCGCCCTCATGGCCGATACCCCGGAAGAAACTGATAAAAAAGAAGAAAGCCCGGAGCGTCCGACTTGGCACGGCCCGCAGGTCGACATCAGTGCCGAGATGAAGACCGCCTATCTCGACTACGCGATGAGCGTGATCGTATCTCGCGCGATCCCCGACCTGCGCGACGGATTGAAACCCGTGCACCGCCGCATCCTGTTTGCGATGCAGGAATCGGGCAACACCCATGACAAGGCCTACCGCAAATCGGCCCGTCCGGTGGGCGACACGATGGGGAAATACCACCCTCACGGCGACAGCGCGATCTACGACGCGCTTGTGCGCATGGCGCAGCCGTTTTCGATGTCTCTGCCGCTGCTGGATGGCCAGGGCAACTTCGGCTCGATGGACGGCGATAACGCCGCGGCCATGCGTTACACCGAAGTCCGGATGGACAAGCCCGCCGCCTTCCTTCTGGCCGACATCGACAAGGACACGGTTGATTTCCAGGACAACTATGACGGCAAGGACCGCGAACCCACCGTCCTTCCCGCCCGCTTCCCGAACATGCTGGTCAACGGCGCGGGCGGCATCGCGGTCGGCATGGCCACCAACATCCCACCGCACAACTTGGGCGAAGTGATCGACGGGACGCTTGCCCTGATCGAAAACCCCGACATCAGCATGGAACAGCTGATGGAGATCATCCCTGCCCCCGACTTCCCGACGGGCGGCCAGATCCTCGGCCGCTCCGGCGCGCGGAAAGCCTATCTTGAGGGCCGCGGCAGCGTCATCATCCGCGCCAAGACCCATATCGAGGAAATCCGCAAGGACCGTTGGGCCATCGTCATCGACGAGATCCCCTATCAGGTCAACAAGGCCACGATGATCGAGAAGATCGCCGAACTTGTCCGCGAAAAACGGGTCGAGGGCATTGCCAACATCGCCGACGAATCCGACCGGATCGGCGTCCGCGTGGTGATCGAGCTGAAGCGCGACGCGACACCGGACGTTGTGCTGAACCAGCTCTTCCGCTTCTCTGCCATGCAGGTCAGCTTCGGCTGCAACATGCTAGCCTTGAACGGCGGCCGCCCCGAGCAGCTGACGCTGCGCGATTTCCTAAGCTATTTCATCACCTTCCGCGAGGAAGTTGTCGCCCGTCGCACCGCCTATGAACTTCGCAAGGCGCGTGAACGCAGCCACGTCCTATGCGGCCTCGCCGTCGCGGTCTCGAACGTCGACGAGGTGGTCGCCACCATCCGCGCCTCGGCCACGCCCGCCGACGCGCGCGAACAGCTGATGACCCGGCGCTGGCCCGCCCACGAAATCGCGCCGTATATACGCCTGATCGACGACCCCTCGCATCCGATCAACGACGACGGGACCTACAACCTGTCCGAAGTGCAGGCCCGCGCGATCCTGGACCTGCAGCTCCAACGCCTGACCCAGCTTGGCGTCAAGACCATCACGGACGAGCTGGAACAGCTGGCCGCCAAGATCAAGGACTACCTCGACATCCTGGGCTCCCGCGACCGGATCATGGCGATCATCTCGGACGAGCTGCGCGAGGTGAAATCCCTCTTCGCCGTCCCCCGCCGCACCGAGATCACCGACTGGTCCGGCGACATGGAGGACGAGGACCTGATCGAGCGTGAGGATATGGTCGTGACCATCACCTCTGGCGGCTACATCAAACGCACGCCGCTGGCCGAATTCCGCGCCCAGAACCGCGGCGGCAAGGGCCTCAGCTCGATGCAGACCAAGGACGATGACGTCGTCACCACGCTTTTCGTCGCAAATACGCATACTTGGCTGTTGTTCTTCACAACAGACGGCATGGTCTACAAGCTGAAGACCTGGCGCCTGCCCCTCGCCGGCCGCACCGCCAAGGGCAAGGCCCTGGTGAACATCCTGCCGATCGAGACCGGCATCTCCATCGCCGCCCTCATGCCCGTCGACGTCCCCGAGGAACACTGGGGCAACCTGCAGATCGTCTTCGCGACCTCCGACGGGGACGTCCGGCAGAACGACCTTTCCGACTTCACCAACGTCAAGCGAAACGGCAAGATCGCGATGAACCTGCCCGAGGGCGTGACTCTCGTGAACGCCGCCATCGCCGACGAGAACGACGACATCATGCTCGTCACCGAAGCCGGTCGCGCCATCCGCTTCTCCACCACCGAGATCCGCGTCTTCAAATCCCGCGGCTCCACCGGCGTCCGCGGCATCCGCCTCGCCGAGGGCGACCACGTCGTCTCGATGTCGATCATCCGCCACTTCGAAGCAACGCCTGAGGAGCGCGAAGCCTACCTCAAGCAGCGCCGCCTGATGGCCGGGATCACCGAGGACGACACTGACGACGACGAAGAACACGTCCCCGCCGGCCAGCTTTCCCCCGACCGCTGGGCCGAGATGTCGGCAGCCGAGGATTTGATCCTGACCGTCACCAAGGGCGGCTCGGGCAAGCTCTCCTCCAGCCACGACTATCCTGTTCGGGGCCGTGGCGGCATGGGCGTCAAGGCGATCTCTCCTGGCCCGCGCGGCGGCCGCATCATCGCCTCCTTCCCTGTGGAACTCAGCGACCAGATCATGCTCGCCACTTCCACCGGCCAGTCGATCCGCGTTCCTGTCGACCAGATCAGCTTCCGCTCGCGCAGTGCGGGCGGCGTGAAGGTCTTTGCCGTGGCAACCGATGAAGAGGTCGTCTCGGTCGCCCGCGTCGCCGATCAGGGCGATGAGGCTTGAAGACCGGCTCGCGGCCCTCGCGGCCGCGGGCGAAACCATCACCTACGGTGCCCTTTCGCGTGAGCTTGGCTGGCGCATGGGCGACCTCACCTCCGCGCTTGAAACCCTGATGGAGGAAGACGCCGCAGACGGCCGCCCCTTCCGCGCTGCCGTCCTTTGCCAGCGGCTGTCGGCTGAAGGTCTTCCCGCGCCCGGCTTCTTCCAGAAGGCCCAAGCCCTCGGCGCAGACGTTTCCGATCCCGCCGCTTTCACCCGGAAACAGCGACTTCGACTGGCGAACCGGGCCTGACTGCGCATCAGCGCACATGAAGCCTGCCATAGCGGGGAATTTGCACATAAGGGACCCCGTGCAAAATGGCTGCACCCGGCACAAGACCGGAACAGCGCTCAAGGGACCATCATGGAACAGCTTCGCACCTATTCGCCGCTTGTCGCCCGCATCTTCATCGGCGGCTTCTTCCTTCTGGCCGGGGTCGGCAAGGTCGCCGACATCGCAGGCACCGCCGGCTACATCCAATCCGTCGGCCTGCCCGGTTTCCTCGCCTGGCCCGCTGCGATCTTCGAGATCGCCCTCGGCCTCGCCCTGATCGTCGGCTACCAGACCCGTATCGCCGCCCTTGCCGGTGCAGCCTTCTGCATCGTCACGGCAGTGTTCTTTCACAACAACTTCGCTGACCAGACCCAGATGATCATGTTCCTCAAGAACTTCTCGATCGCCGGGGCTTTCCTGATGTTCTTCGCCAACGGCGCGGGCAAACTGGCCCTCGACAAGGCCTAAGGCCAAGGGCCGGGGCCGTACGCCCCGGCTTTCCTTTTCCGGAAAACCGCCCTACATCGGCGGCATGACCGAACCCCTGCACATCATTGGCGGCGGCATGGCGGGCTCTGAAGCCGCCTGGGCCGCCGCAAACCTGGGCGTCCCTGTGGTGATCCACGAGATGCGGCCCAAGGTTGCCACCTTCGCGCACCGCACCGGCGACTTTGCCGAGATGGTCTGCTCGAACTCCTTCCGCTCGGACGACCACGAACAGAACGCCGTCGGCCTGATCCACTGGGAGATGCGCGCGGCGGGCAGTCTGGTGATGGAAATAGCGCTGAAGCACCGCCTTCCCGCAGGTGGTGCGCTCGCCGTCGACCGCGATCCCTTTGCCGCAGCAGTCACCGCAAAACTGAAATCGCATCCGCTGATTTCTACATCATATGAAGAAGTTACCGAACTTCCTTCATACGGTCACTGGATCATCGCGACCGGACCCCTGACCAGCCCCTCTCTGGCCCAATCCATCCGAGCCGCCACCGGAGCCGACGCTTTGGCCTTCTTCGATGCCATCGCACCCATCGTATATACGGAAAGTATCGACATGTCGGTCGCGTGGCTGCAAAGCCGCTATGACAAGGGCGAAACCGAAGATGAACAGAAGGCCTACATCAACTGCCCGATGACCCGCGACCAGTACGAGGCTTTCATCGACGCGCTGCTGGCAGCCGAGAAGACTGAGTTCCACGAAGGCGAAACCGCAGGCTACTTCGATGGCTGCCTGCCCATCGAGGTCATGGCGGAACGGGGGCGCGAAACTCTGCGCCATGGTCCGATGAAGCCGGTCGGGCTGACCAATGCGCACAAGCCCGATGAAAAAGCCTACGCCGTGGTGCAACTCCGCCGCGACAACAAGCTGGGCACGCTGCACAACATCGTCGGCTTTCAGACCAAGATGAAATACGGCGCGCAAACTGCTGTTTTCAAAATGATTCCGGGGCTGGAGAACGCCAGCTTCGCCCGGCTTGGCGGCATCCACCGCAACACCTTCATCAACTCGCCCACGCTTCTGGACGCCCAGATGCGGCTGAAATCGCGTCCGTATATACGCTTTGCCGGCCAGATCACCGGGGTCGAGGGCTATGTCGAATCCGCCGCGATGGGCCTTCTCGCCGGAAGAATGGCCGCGCACGATCTTCTCGGGCACGAGCTTTCCCCGCCGCCGCCTGAAACCGCGATGGGTGCCTTGGTGACCCACATCACCGGTGGGGCCGAGGCAAAGACCTTCCAGCCGATGAACGTGAACTTTGGCCTCTTCCCCCCCATTGACGCCAAGGGTGGCCGCCGGGGCCGCGCCGTCCGCTACAAGGCCTACACCGACCGCGCCAAGCAGGCCTTCACCGAATGGCTTTCGTAACCCGCTTCGCGCCAAGCCCCACCGGCCCCCTGCACCTGGGCCACGCCTATTCCGCGATCCTCGCGCATGACATGGCCCGCGCTGCCAGTGGCCGGTTCCTTCTGCGGATGGAGGATACCGATCTCGAGCGTTGCAAACCGGAATGGGACGCATTGATCCAGGAGGATCTGCACTGGCTGGGCCTCTCCTGGGACGGCCCGATCCATCGGCAGGCCGAACACATTGCCAACTACAATGCCCGCCTCGAAGCGCTTGATCACATAGGCCTTCTCTACCCCTGCTCCTGCACCCGCTCCGACATCCGCGCGGCCCTTGCCGCTCCGCAGGAAGGCGTGGCCTTCAACGTCTATCCCGGCACCTGCGGCCATCGCGGGATGGAGTCACGGAAGCCCGGCGACGCTCTCCGTCTGAATCTCGCCGCTGCGCTGGAGCATCTTGGGGCCGCCGACCTCAGTTTCACCGAAACCGGCCCTGCCCATGTCGGCCTGCACCGGGTCGACCCCACCCATGCGCTGCGCCAGATCGGCGACGTCGTCCTGTCGCGCAAGGGTGAGGACATCGTCGCCTATTTCCTCGCCTCCGCCTTCGACGATGCCGACCAGGGTGTGACCCACGTCATCCGCGGTGAGGACCTGTTCGAGTTCACACCTGTCCAGGTGATCCTGCAGCACCTTTTCGGCCTGCCCACGCCAACCTACCACCACCACCGTCTGATCCGGGACGAGAACGGCAAGCGCCTGGCCAAGCGCGACGACGCACGCGCGATAGCCAAATACCGGGCCGAGGGCGCAACCGCCGCCGACATCCGCCGCCTCGTCGGGTTACCGAATCCTTAACGCCCGCAGCCAAGCCCTTGATATCGCTTCAAGCACCAAGTGCGCCGCGCGCGGCGGGCTGCAGGATCTCGACCTCCTCCCCGCCCCGGACCGCGGTGTAGAAACACGACCGCCGGTTGGTATGACAGGCCGGCCCCTCCTGCTCGACGATGGCCAGCAGACAGTCCCGATCACAGTCCACCCGCAGCTCCACCAGCTTCTGATGGTGACCCGAGGTCTCCCCCTTGACCCAGAACTCCCCCCGCGACCGCGACCAGTAGGTGACCTTGCCCGTCTCCAGTGTCGCCGAAACCGAGGCCGCGTTCATCCAGGCGACCATCAGGACCTCACCCGACACCGCATCCTGCGCCACGCAGGGGATCAGCCCCGCCGCATCATACTTTAGTGTGGCCGGGTCGAAGGACATGGGCTTCTCCTTGGCAGGCAGGCTTCGCAGGTCTACATACGGGGTCACGGAAGGAAATTCCATGAGCAGCGACAGCGACCTCATCAAGCTCTACTCGGCCCGCATCCTGGGGCTGGCCGCCGACATCCCGCATCTTGGTCGCCTGCCCGCCCCGCAAGCGACAGCCCGCCGCCGCTCTCCTCTCTGCGGGTCGACGGTGACTGCCGATGTGGTGGTCCGGGACGGCCGCGTCGCCGAGTTCGCCCAAGATGTGAAGGCCTGCGCGCTGGGGCAGGCTTCGGCTGCGGTACTGGGTCAGGTCGTGATTGGCCGCAGCCTGCCCGAGGTGCAGGCCGCAAGGGACGCGCTTCGAGCGATGCTGAAGGACGGCGGACCCGTTCCCGCGGCGCCGTTCCAGGGATACGAAGTCCTTCTACCCGCCCGCGACTACAAGAACCGCCACGCTTCGATCCTGCTGGCGTTGGAAGCGGTCTGTGAGGCGATGCAGGTCGCACAAGCCGCCGCCTGACTGCGCGACGCAAGAAAAAACCGCCGCACATCCAAAGGGATGGCGGCGGCAGTAGCGCGTCTGGATTGGCGGACGGTGGGCCAGGCGAGGCGGACCGTCACCCTTGGGGGACAGAGCGCGGGGCAGAAACTTCAGTGCAGTCCGGGGACGGACAACACGGCAAAGAGCAGGACGAACAGGGACGCGACACCGACCAGATCTTCCATCGCGCCCTTGGGGGTGTGGCTCAGCAGGGTCTTCATGGCGGCTTTCATCGGGTTCTCCATGACTTGTTGCTGAATTGTTCTCATATCGCGAACGCCCTGTAAAGAACTTTTTAGGAACATTCGTGAACAGAGCAGAACGTCGGGCTCAACCCACGCTCATCAGCCGCAAGGCACGGTCCTGATCCATCAGCCACAAAAGCATGCGGGCCGCAGTGCCACGGGGGCCTGCAAGCTGGGGGTCATCCAGCAGCAGCTTCCGTGCATCGGTCTGCGCAAGCGCCATCAGGCTTGCCTGCCGCTCGAGGTCAGCCACCCGGAATCGCGGAAGACCGGATTGCGCCGTGCCGATCAGGTCGCCCGCCCCGCGCATGGCCAGGTCCTCCTCGGCAATCCGGAAGCCGTCTTCGGTGTCGCGAATCGTGGTCAGCCGTCGACGCCCCGTCTCGTTCAAGGGCGGCTGATACAACAGCAGACAGGTCGACGCAGCATCGCCCCGCCCAACCCTTCCCCGCAGCTGGTGCAGTTGCGCCAGACCGAAAGTTTCCGCCTGTTCGATGACCATGATCGTGGCGTTGGGGACGTTGACACCAACCTCGATCACCGTCGTCGCCACAAGTACCGAGGTTTCCCCCGACACGAAACGCGCCATCGCCGCGTCCTTTTCCGCGGGCGGCATCTGGCCGTGGACCAGACCGACGCGCTCGCCAAGGGCCGCGCGCAGCGTGCGGAATCGCTCTTCGGCGCTGGCATAGTCGACGACTTCGGACTCTTCGACCAGGGGGCAAACCCAGTAGGCTTGCCGCCCCTCGGCCACGGCCTTCCGCAGGTGATCGACCACCTCGTCCAGCCGTTCGGCTGAAACCATCGCCGTACGGATCGGCTTTCGGCCGGCGGGCTTTTCATCCAGGACCGAGACATCCATGTCGCCGTGCGTCGCCAGCGCAAGGCTGCGCGGGATCGGCGTGGCGGTCATCACCAGCACATCCACCGCAGCACCCTTGGCCCCAAGTTCCATCCGCTGGGCCACGCCGAAGCGATGCTGCTCGTCCACAACCGCGAGCCGAAGGTCCTTGAACGCGACATCCTTCTGGAAAACGGCATGGGTCCCGACGAGGATCGGAATCCGTCCCATTGCAAGGTCTTCCAGTTTCATCGCCCGGTCTGCCCCCCGGTCCCGCCCCGTGAGCAGTTCAAGCCGTACACCGGCCGCCCGGGCCAAAGGTGCAAGCCCCTCGAAATGCTGACGTGCGAGGATCTCGGTCGGGGCCATCATGACGCCCTGCGCTCCGGCCTCGACCGCGATGAGAAGCGCCTGGAAAGCGACAAGGGTTTTCCCCGCCCCCACGTCGCCCTGCAGAAGCCGGTTCATGCGCAGCGGCTGGGCCATGTCGGCGGCGATCTCGCGCAGCGCGCGAATCTGCGCTGACGTAGGCGCATAGGGAAGGCTTTTCAATACCTTGTCCCGCAATGCTCCCGTGCCTTCCGTCACGACTCCCTTCGCACGCCGAAGCTGAGCGCGGGCGATGGAAAGCGTCAGCTGGTGGGCGAAAAGCTCATCGTACGCCAACCGTTGCCGCGCGGGATGCGTGAAGGCCAAGCCCGCCGCGCCTGATGGTCCGTGGACTGCCTGCAATGCGGTCGGCCAGTCGGGCCAGCGCTCGCGGGACATCAGGGCGGAATCGATCCACTCGGCCAGAACCGGAAGCCGCGCCAAGGCCGCCTGCGCCGCCTTGCCGACGACCCGCTGCGTCAACCCGGCCGCCAGCGGATAGACCGGCTCGTATGCCGGAATCTCGCGCCCCTCCTCCACCCGCAGGACATGATCGGGATGGACCATCTGGGCGATCCCGTCGAACAGCTCGACCTTCCCCGAGACGAGTCGCCGTTGACCGGTTGGCAGAAGTTTTGCCAGCGCCTCGGCACGGGCATGGAAATAGACCAGCAGGAACTCCACCCCCGCATCGCGCACATGAACCCGGTACGGCCCGCCCTTGCGGCGGGGTGGGACGTGCTGTCCGATCTCGACTTCGACGGTCAGGGTGGCGGGGGGGACGACCTCGCGAACCGAACTGCGCAGCGCGCGGTCGACGCCGGAATGGGGCAGCAGGTAAAGCAGGTCCTTTGGGCGCGTCACCCCCAGGCTTTCGAAGGCCTTCGCGGCCTTCGGACCGACCCCGGGCAAGGTTTCCAACCCGGCGAACAGCGGAAAGAGCGCCTCTGGCCGGCTCATGCGTCGCCGATCAGCCGCAGCCAGGCGTCCTCGTCGATGATGCGGACCCCGAGGCGCTCGGCGTCCTTGGCCTTCGAGCCCGCGCCAGGCCCGGCGACAAGAAGGTCGGTCTTGGCGCTGACCGAGCCCGCAACCTTGGCCCCCATCGCCTCGGCCCGGGCCTTGGCTTCGGCGCGGGTCATCTTCTCAAGCGAGCCGGTGAAGACCACGGTCAGGCCGGCGACGGGTGAATCGACCTGGCCCCGGACCTGCACCGGCTGGATCGCAAGCTGCGCGGCGAGTGCATCGATCGCGGCCCGTTCCGCCGGATTCTGGAAGGCGTCGACCAGGCTTTGCGCCATGACCTCGCCCACACCGTTGATCGAGATCAGCTCGGCCCACTCCGGCGTTCCGGGGGTCGCCTGGGTGATGGCGGCCTCGAAAGCCTCCCAGGTGGTATAGTGGCGGGCCAGAAGGCCGGCGGCCACCTCGCCCACATGCCGGATGCCCAGGGAAAAGAGCAGTCGGTCCAGCGGGATCGTTCGGCGGGCTTCGATGGCGGCGAAAAGCTTCGTGGCGGACACCTCGCCAAAACCTTCGCGATTTTTCAGCTTCTGCAGAGGGTTGGCAGCATCCCTTGCCGATAGGGTGAAGATGTCGGCTGGGGTTCTCACCGGTAGCGTCGCGTCCCGGAAGAACATCTCGACCTGCTTGGCGCCGAGCCCCTCGATGTCGAAGGCCCCCCGCGAGACGAAGTGCTTCAGCCGCTCCACCGCCTGGGCGGGGCAGATCAGTCCGCCGGTGCAGCGGCGGACCGAGTCACCCTCCTCACGGTGCGCGGGGCTGCCACATTCGGGACATTCTGTCGGAAAAACATAAGGTTGCGCGTCGATCTTGCGGCGAGACAGATCGACATCGGCTACCTTGGGGATCACGTCGCCCGCGCGGTAGACCTGGACCCAGTCGCCGATGCGGATATCCTTGCCGCCGCGGATCTCTGCCCCGCGCGAGTCGCGACCGGCGATGTAATCCTCGTTGTGGAGGGTGGCGTTCTGCACGACGACGCCTCCGACCGTGACGGGCCGCAGCCGGGCGACCGGGGACAGCGCACCAGTGCGCCCGACCTGGATGTCGGTACCCAGAAGCTCGGTCCAGGCGAGTTCGGCCGGGAACTTGTGCGCAATGGCCCAGCGGGGGGTCGAAGACCGGAAGCCGAGGCGGGCCTGCAAGGCAAGGTCGTTGACCTTGTAGACCACCCCATCGATATCGTAGCCAAGCGTCGCCCGCTGCGCCTCGATCAGGCGGTAGTGGGACAGCATCGCCTCGGGGCCGTCGCAGAGGACAGTCAGGGAATTCGTTTGAAAACCCAGGGCGTTGAGGCGC
This sequence comes from Paracoccaceae bacterium, assembly GCA_027484915.1. Lineage (GTDB taxonomy): Bacteria > Pseudomonadota > Alphaproteobacteria > Rhodobacterales > Rhodobacteraceae > Tabrizicola. The sequence goes on from JAIXSA010000093.1 coordinate 12,604, forward strand.
AGGATTGCCTCGTACTGCGTGGCGGCAAGGGGGGCGGAGTGGTCGCCCCAGGAATAGGCGAAGAACCGAAGCGGCCGGGCTGCGGTGATGCGGGCGTCCAGCTGACGCAGCGATCCGGCGGCGGCGTTGCGCGGATTGGCGAAGGACTTGTCGCCCAAGGCCGCCTGGCGCTGGTTCAGCGCGGCGAAGTCGGCGTGGGACATGTAGACCTCACCCCGAACCTCTAGCACCTGGGGCGCGCCGGTCAGGCGCTGGGGGATGTCGGCGATCGTGCGGGCATTCTCGGTGACATTCTCGCCGACTTCGCCGTCGCCCCGGGTGGCGGCCTGGACCAGACGGCCATCTTCGTAGCGCAAGGAAAGGGACAATCCGTCGATCTTCGGTTCAGCCGTATAACTGACGGCGCCCGAAAAGCCCAGGAACCGGCGCACACGGTCGTCGAATTCCGCCACCTCCTCGGCAGCGAAGGCGTTTTCCAGCGACAGCATCCGGACCCGGTGCGCGATCTTGCCGAACCCCTCGGCCACGGCACCACCGATCTGGTCCGAGGGCGAATCGGAGCGCTTCAAGCCGGGAAAACGTGCTTCGATGGCGGCATTGCGCCGCTTCAGCGCGTCGTAGTCTGCGTCCGTGATCTGGGGAGCGTCCAGGGTGTGGTAAGCGGTGTTCGCGGCCGCGATGGCGTCAGCCAGGCGCGCAAGCTCTGCCCGCGCCTCGGCTTCCGTCAGGGTCTCGACCGCCTTATCCACCATGCCCGCCCCCGTGCTGTCCTCCAGACGTTAGGCGGCGGGCCCGCGAAGGTAAAGATCAGGCGGTGGCGGCCAGCCGGGCCTGTCCACCGGCCGGATCGCGCAGCACGTAGCCGCGGCCCCAGACCGTTTCAATGTAGTTGTCGCCCCCCGTTGCCTCGGCCAGTTTCTTGCGAAGCTTGCAGATGAACACGTCGATGATCTTCAATTCAGGTTCGTCCATCCCGCCATAAAGATGGTTCAGGAACATTTCCTTGGTCAGCGTCGTTCCCTTGCGCAAGGACAGCAGTTCCAGCATCTGGTATTCCTTGCCGGTCAGATGCACGGCCTTGCCGTCGACATCCACTGTCTTGGCATCGAGATTGACCGAAACCCGGCCGGTCTTGATCACCGACTGACTGTGGCCCTTGGACCGACGGATGATGGCGTGGATGCGCGCGACAAGTTCCTCGCGGTGGAAGGGCTTGGTCAGGTAGTCGTCGGCGCCGAATCCGAAGCCTTTCAGCTTGTTTTCCGTGTCATCCGCGCCCGAAAGGATCAGGATCGGCGTTTCAACCCGCGCCTGGCGCACCTGGCGGAGAACTTCATGCCCGCTCATGTCCGGGAGGTTGAGGTCCAGCAGGATCAAATCGTAGTCGTAAAGCTTTGCCAGATCGATCCCGTCTTCGCCCATGTCGGTGCAATAGACGTTCAGGTTGGCATGGGTCAGCATCAATTCGATGCTGCGAGACGTCGTGGGGTCGTCCTCGACAAGCAGAATACGCATTGGTTAAAAATCTCCGCTCCGGTGGGTCATCGTTAACGACTTTGCCCGGCAATGGTTAACGTAGCGTTACTATCCCATAGCGCGAATACCAATCCATTTAAAGTTGTCTGTATTTCTGAATCGCTGTGACTTTCAGGCCATCGTCGCCGTGTTTTGCCACTGCCGTGCGCCAAAGGGCGAACTCTTCTTCGGACAGGGCATAGCGTTCCAGCGCCTCTTTCTCGGAAATCAGGCCGTAGACCACGGCACGGACCACTACGGCCTTCCGGCTGGCAACCCAGCGCCGGGTGTCGGTCGGGGGCAGATCGGCCCGAGTAAGGATGCTGCCATCCGGCAACATGACCTGTCGTGGTCCATCGACGCGCTTGAGAAACATGACCGTTCCCTCGTTGGTTTGACGCAGGATGCAGGAACAGGCTTAATCAATCCTGAAACGGGGGATTGAGAGTGCACAGCATTTTCATATATTCCCCATCAATCCCGAAACCCGGACAATCCCCAAAGGATCGGCCCATGCCGCGCGACCTGCCGCTGAATTCCCTTGGCTTTGCCAAGCCCCCGTCCGAGACGCGAGTCGTCGTCGCCATGTCCGGCGGCGTCGACAGCAGCGTGGTGGCGGCGATGCTGGCAGAGGATGGCTATGACGTCGTTGGCGTCACGCTGCAGCTTTACGACCACGGGGCAGCGCTTGCGAAGAAGGGGGCCTGCTGCGCGGGCCGCGACATCCACGATGCGCGCCGCGTGGCCGAAACGATGGGCTTTCCGCACTACGTGCTGGACTACGAGAACACCTTCCGCGAGGCGGTGATCGAGGAATTCGCCGACGCCTATCTGGCGGGGGCGACGCCGGTGCCCTGCATCCGCTGCAACGAACGGGTGAAGTTCAAGGACCTACTCGCCACGGCCAAGGACCTTGAGGCCGACTGCATGGCAACGGGACACTACATCCAGCGCAAGACCGGCACGCAGGGGGCCGAGTTGCATCAGGCGGCCGATCCGGCGCGCGACCAGTCCTATTTCCTGTTCTCGACCACGCCCGAGCAGCTGACCTACCTGCGCTTCCCGCTGGGGCATCTTGCCTCGAAGGCCGAGACGCGGGCGCTGGCGGCGAAATACGGGCTTCCAGTCGCGGACAAGCCGGACAGCCAGGACATCTGCTTTGTCCCGAACGGCGACTATGCGGCGGTGATCGAGAAACTGCGCCCCGGCGCAGCCGATCCGGGCGAGATCGTGGACCTTGATGGCACGGTCCTGGGCGAGCATAGGGGCGTGATCCATTATACCATCGGTCAGCGCAAAGGCCTTGGGATCGGCGGCCTTGGAGAGCCGCTCTATGTCGTGAGGCTCGACCCAGAGACGCGGCGCGTGATCGTCGGTCCGAAGGCGGCGCTGTCGACCCGTATCATCCCGGTGCGCGAGATCAACTGGCTGGGCGATGAGCCGTTTGACAGTCGCCCGGAATGGCATCTGAAGGTCAAGGTGCGCTCTACCCGGCCGCCGCGCGATGCGATCCTTCGCCCGACTGGACCGACGACGGCAGAGGTGGAGCTTCTGTCCCCCGAGGACGGGGTCAGCGCCGGACAGGCCTGCGTGTTCTACGCCCCTGAAGGCAGCCGTATCTTCGGCGGCGGCTGGATCTGGAAAGGACCGGTGTCTTGAAATCCCTGCTTCTGGTAGCCCTCCTGGCACTGCCCCTGCCCAGCCTTGCCGAAACGCGCGAAGAGCGCGTGGCCGCTGCTGCCGAATACATCGACCTCGCACTCGAGGGCTTCGACATGGCCGCGATGATCGAGACGATGTACCAGCCGATCCTGCAGCAGGTTGCGGCGGGTGGCCAAACCCAGACCGAAGCGCAGGTCGCGCAGATCCGTCAGCTTTACCTCGACACCTACGAGGGGCCGATGAATACGCTCATGCGCGACCAGGCCGGGATCATGGCGGACATGATGACGCTGGCCGAGATCACCGCGCTGCGCGACTTCTATGCGACGCCCGAGGGCAAGTCGGTGATGGCCAAGCTGCCGCAACTGACGGCAGCGCAGCAGCCGGGGATCATCCAGTTGATCAACGACAACATGGAAAGCCTGATGCCGCAGGTCCTGGCGATCATCAACGGCGAGGCCACGCCTGCAGCGACTGCAGCACCGACCGTGCAGCCCTGATACCGGGGGGCTCGCCCCCGCGTCCAAGCCGCTCCATCGTAAGGCGCATCGCGTCCTCTTGTGCTGACGGGGCCGCAAGGGCGGCCTCCAGCGCCGGGGCGATGTTCTCTGCACGGCAGTCGGGGCCGATGAACTCGGGCACGACGCGGGTTTCACTGACCAGGTTGACCAGTGTAACAGTGTCGACCAGCGCTGCACGTCGCATGAGCCAGAGGGTCAGCGGATGCATGTCATAGGCGATGACCATCGGGCAGCCGTTCGCCGCCAGCTCAAGCGAGACGGTACCCGATGCAGCCAGCGCCACGTCAGCCGCAGCGAATGCGCCGCGCTTGGCGGCCGGGTCCTCGATGATCTGGGGCCGCACCGCCCAGCCCGAGGTCAGCTCGCGCACAAGGTCGGAAACGCCCCGTACTGTCGGCAGGGCCACCCGCAAGTCCCGGTGCTGCCCTTTCAACCGGGCAACCACCGCCCCGAAGACCGGGGCCAGCCGGGCAACCTCGCCCCTACGCGATCCAGGCAAGGCCAGGAGCAGCGGGCCGGTCCCGGTGAAGGCGGCCCGTTCAGCCTCTGACGCCACGGGTTCGGCCACCACGGGGTGCCCGACGAAATCGCAGGTCATTCCGGAGGCTGTCATGTAGGGCGGCTCAAACGGCAACAGCGCCAGCACGTGGTCGATCACCCTGGCGATCTTCGCCGCCCGACCCGGGCGCCAGGCCCAGACCGAGGGCGCAACGTAGTGGATGGTGTGGAAGTCCGGGCGCGCCGCCTTCACGATCGCCGCAACGCGCAGGCAGAAATCGGGCGAGTCGATCGTCACCAGCGCATCGGCGCCAGAGGCGAGGACGGCCTCAGCCGTCTCTCGGATCCGGCGTTTCAGGTGAAAATACTTCGGGACGACCTCGGCGATGCCCATCACCGAAAGCTCCTCCATCGGAAAGAGGCTGACCATGCCCTCGGCCTGCATCAGCGGTCCGGCGACGCCTGCGAACCTGACGTCGGTCAGTGTCTTCAGCCCTGCCATCAGGGCCGCACCCAGCCGGTCGCCCGAGGGCTCGCCCGCGATCAGGAACAGCTTCAATGGACCGCTCTTCGCTGCGGCAACCCCGGCGACAAGCGCCGCGAAGCCCGCGACAAGCACCCGCCAGTCACGCCCGTGCCCAAAGGAAAAGGCCCAGGTTCTTGGCCAGACGCTGCATCTCTGCCAGATCGAGGCAGATCACCGAGCCCGCCTGGAAGGCAAGGCCCCCAAGCCCCGCCGCGGCAACCCCGCGCAGGGTGTCCGGGCCGATGGTCGGCAGATCGATCCGGCGGTCCTGACCGGGCTTGGCCGCCTTGTAGAACACACCCTTCCCGCGCGCGGGGTCAGGTCGAAGCGAGGTGATCCCGGCCACATGAGCCAGCAGGGCATCGGTGCCCGGCAGGGCCTCGACACCCAGGCACAGCCCCTGGGCCACTACCGCGCCCTGCCCCACATCCACCGCGCCAAGTGCCGCGACGATGGCCGCCGCGCGGGCCGCATCGGCCTCGTCCCGCTGGCTGACGCTTCCAGCAAGGACGCCCGCCCCCGGCAGAAGCGCAGGCGCTACGTCTTCGACGCCCACGACCTGGAAGCCGAACTCCTCGAACACCTCGATTACGACCCGCAGTGTCGCGTCGTCGCCCTGCTGCAGGGCGGCCATCAGGCGCGGCAGCACCTCGGCCGTGGCCGGGTCCAGAAGCGACGGGTCCAACCTGGGCCGCGTCACCGCACCCGCAAAGATCACCTGTCCCACCCCGTCGCGTTCCAGCGCCCGCAGGAAGGGGACCAGACGCTCCACCCGGAAAGTCAGGTCCAGCGTGATCCCCTCGGGCGCAAAGCCGTCCATTGCGGCCACCAGTGGCGGGTCGGTCATGCCTGCGGCCAGTGCTGCGGGCAGACGCCCGCGCCCTGCGATGATTGCGGTCTGCACGGAACTCACCGCCCGCCTTTCGGGGTCAGGAAGCTGCGGTCGGATTTCGACAGGATGAAATCGGCGATCTCGCGCACCAGGACCGAGTCGCTTTCTTCAGCAAGCTTCCGCGCGCGGTCAAGAAAGCTGCCGTCCTCTTGCGCCAAGGTCTGATAGGCGGCGCGCAATGCGGTGATCTCGGCACGGTCGACGCCACGGCGTTTCAGGCCGACGAGGTTCAGCCCGTCCAGTTCCCCGCGGGGGGCCTGAACAAGGCCGTAGGGGATCACGTCGTTCGTCACCATCGTCACCGCGCCGATGATTGCTCCCTGCCCGATGCGCACCCACTGATGGACGCCGGACAGGCCGCCGACGATGACGTCGTCGCCCAGCACGCAATGACCTGCGATGGCAACATTGTTCACCAGGATGACCCTGTTGCCGATCTGTGCGTCATGTCCCACATGCGCGCCGGTCATGATCAGGCAGTCGTCCCCGACCAGGGTCACCCCGCCGCCACCCTCGGTCCCGGTGTTCAGCGTCGCCGCCTCGCGGATGCGGCAGCGCTTGCCGACCACAAGTCGTGTGCGTTCGCCGTGATATTTCAGGTCCTGCGGCATCTCGCCCACCGTGGCAAAGGGGAAGACTACCGTCTCGTCCCCGATCTCGGTCCAGCCGGTCACCACCGCATGCGACTTCATCACCACGCGGGCACCCAAGGTGACCTCGGAGCCCACAACGCAGAACGGACCGACCTCGCACCCTTCGCCTATCACAGCCCCGGGTTCGACGACGGCCGCGGAGTGGATGCGGGCTGACGGGTGGATGCTCATGCCTTCGGCACGTCGAACATCGCCATGAACGTCGCCTCGCAGGCAAGTTCACCCTCGACGAAAGCGCGGCCCTCGAACTTCCAGACCCGGCCACCGCCGCGCACCGCCTTGACGTGCAGTTCCATCACGTCCCCGGGCACCACCTTCCGGCGGAACTTGACCCCATCGACGCCCATGAAGAACACCTTGGCCTGCTTGTCGACCAGGTCCATCGACAAGCCCACCAGCACTCCGCTCGTCTGCGCCATCGCCTCGATGATCATCACGCCGGGAAAGATCGGCATGCCGGGGAAATGACCCTGGAACTGCGGCTCGTTCAAGGTGACGCACTTGATCCCAACGCAGGAATCGTTGGCGACGATGTCGCGCACCTTGTCGATCAGAAGGAACGGATAGCGGTGCGGGATGATCCGCTGGATCAGGTCAAGGTCGGCGGTCGTCACTGCGCTTGCGTCCATGTCGTCGTTCCTTCGGGTCCTTCTGGCCATCGGCCTTCCGGTCTGACTACCAAGTCGGCCCGCCGCAGACAAGTTGCCGGGTGTCAGGGCGGCGCAGGGGTTTCGGCGTCTGGAGCGGCCGACACCTGATTCAGCTTGGCGATAGCCTCGTCCGTGATGTCGATGGCCGAAAGCGACACGATGACCATCCCCTTGTCGAGGATTGCCGAGGCTTTCAGCTCACCCAGAAGCTCGCCCAACACAGGTCCGGCCCGTTTCAGGAAGGCGTTGCGCTCTTGTTCGCGCTTGGCAACAAGGGCTTGGGCCTTGGCGTCTTGCTCGGAACGGATACGCTCGACCTTCTGGTCGAATGCCGTGGCGCGGGCGGTGAACTCTTCGGGCGTAAGCGTCTTGCGCTGTTCGGTCAGGGCCTGCTCCTCAGCGACGAGCTCGGCCTCGATGCGCTTGTTTTCCTGCTCCAGTGCCGCCGTCTCGGTCCGCTCGCGTTCCACGGCGGCGCGGCCAAAATCCGATTCAAGAAAGAACCGGTCTTGATCCAGAATAAGAATCGGCCCGGCCGCATCCTGGGCCCGGGCGCCAGCGGTCAGCATCAAGGCTCCGGCAATCGCCAGCCACAAGCCTTTCCGGAGCGCCGCTGTGCGCCACTGGGCCATCGTCAGAACTTGGTCGAGACCGTAAGGTCGAAGGACTGTTCCCTGTCGTCGTCTTCCTTCTTGACCGCCCGGCTGAAGTTGAAGCGCAGGGGCCCGATCGGCGTGGTCCAGAACACCGAAACGCCGACTGAAGCGCGCGGCTTGAAGCTGTCGTCCACCGCACCACCGCCGTCGTTGTCCAGGCTCCAGACCGAGCCGACGTCCATGAACGCCCCGCCGGTGATGCCGTATTCTTCGGGCAGGCCCAGTGGGAAATCGGCTTCGAACCGCGCAACGGCAAAGAAGTTGCCGCCAAGCGCATCATCATTTGACGACGCAAGGTCACGCGGCCCGATCCCGTTCGGCTCGAAGCCTCGGATCTTGCCATTGCCGAAGAAGCGGTCGGTCACGCGGGTCGAGTAGTCGCCAAGCGAGGTGATCGCCCCACCCTCGAAGATCGCGCGCAGCGTGACTTCCTCGTTCGCGACCTTGGTCTCGGCCAGTGCAAGGGCTGTGGTCTTGATGTACTCGGCGTCCCCACCGAGGCCCGCGTAGTCCTGACTGAAGCGCAACAGGACGCCGCCCTTCGGATTAAGCCCAGTGATCCGGTTGTCGAATTCGTAGGTGTAGCCAAGCGAGAACGTCTTTTCCGAACCGCGTGCCACTTCATCGGCGACGATCAATGAATCGCCCGAATAGTTGCTGAGCAGGTCTTCGGAGGCGCTGACCCGCACGTTCAGGTCCGACTGTTCGCCCAAGGGGAAACCGATGCCGGTGGTGAAGCCGATGTTGCGGGTGTCGTAGGACGCATAGTCGGATTCCGAGGTCCGGTAGAACCCGCCAATGTTGAAGCTAAGTTCACGGCCCAAAAGTGCGGGCTCGCTGAAGCTGAAGCTGGAGTTCTGGTTGGATGCGGCGGTCGAAACCGAGAGCGACAACCGCTGGCCGCGTCCAAGGAAGTTCGATTCCGAAAAGCCGACGTTCACCCCGGTGCCAGATGCGACCGAGTAGCTCAGTCCGAAAGACAACGAGCCGGTCGGCTGTTCTTCGACATCGACGTTGACGACCACCTGATCGGGTGCCGAGCCCTGGTCGGCGTTCACCTGTGCGTCGGCAAAGAAGCCAAGCGCACGGATCCGTTCGGCGGCCTGACGGATCTCGCGCTGGTTGAAGGGGTCACCTTCCACAGAGCGGAACTGGCGACGTATCACCTGGTCCAGCGTCGTCGTGTTGCCCTCGATGTCGATGCGTTCGACAAAAATCCGCTCTCCGCGCACAATGGCAAATTGGACATCGACCACCTGGCCGGCCGGATTGCGCGTGATGCGCGGCTCGACGCGGATGAAGTTCAGCCCCTTCTTCAGAGCCAGCGTCTCCATCCGGGTGATGTTGTTGTCGATCAGAAGCGGGCTGTAGGTCTGTCCGGCGCGGATCTTCTGGACCGCCTCGAATTCGGCCGCATCCAGACCCTCGACCTCGGATAAAGTAGAAATCTTGCCGATCTCGTAGGACACCCCCTCGCGCACGGTGAAGGTGACGAAGGTCGCATCACGTTCGCGGGACAGTTCCGCGCTTGCATCCAGCACCTGGAAGTCGATGAAGCCACGCGACAGGTAGAAGTCGGTCAGAACCTTCTTGTCCAGTTCCAGCCGTTCGGCGACGTAGGTGTCACGCTGGATCAGGTTGCGCAGCAAACCGGCCTGCTTCGTCTCAAGGATCTGGCGCAGGCGGCGGTCGCTGAAGGCCTTGTTGCCGGTGAACGAGATACGCTCGTTCTCGACCACCCGGCCTTCGGTGATCTCGAACACCAGGTCCACGCGGTTGTCGCTGCGGCGGATGATCTTCGGCGTGACGCTGGCAGCCAGGCGGCCCGAGACCCGGTAGGCCTCTGCAATAGCGGCGGCATCGGATTCGGCCTGGGCGGGCGAATAGACCCGGCGCGACTGCGACATGATGAGTTCGGACAACTTCTCGTCCTTAAGCCGCTTGTTTCCCTCGATGCTGATGACGTTGATGATCGGATATTCGACCACCCGTATCACCAGGGTCGATCCCTGCGGCACAAGCTCTACCGACTCGAACAGTCCCGAGTTCATGATGCGCTGATACGCGTCGTTCAGACCCCCTGCCGAGACCTCGGCCCCGCGGCTGATTCCGGCATAGTTCAGGATGGTTGCGGTATCGACCCGCTCATTGCCTTCGATGGTCACGTTCGAAAACGAGAAAGATTGCGCGAACACCGGAGTAAGCAATGGGACCGAAGTCGTTGCTGCACCAAGGAAAACCGCTGTCGCCAGCAGACGCGCCCTTGACGTGGCCCGGAACGACCGACCTTTGGCCGTGTTTTGGGTCATCCGCATGTTGCATCCTCGCCGCAGTGTTCTGTTTCCGGATAGCTATCGGGAAAGCCAAGCTTTGTCAAAAGCCTGCGGTCACTGTGGATAACTTTGCAAGATGTTGTGGCCCAAGGCATTCCGGCGGCAGATCGGAGATGACCTAACCCGCCCCGGACAGAGGCTTCAGGTGCAAAGAAGATCCCGGCTGAGCCCGAAAAGCATGATGGTAAGCACCACACTTAGTCCGACAGTCGTCAAGATGCGCAAGGCGCGGTCAGAGGGCGCCCTGCGCGTCACCGCCTCATAGGCGTGGAACACCAGATGGCCACCGTCCAGCACCGGGATCGGGAACAGGTTCAGAAGCCCGACGCCAAAGGACAGAATCGCAAGCATCCCGATGAAGCTTTCCAGCCCGTTGCGCGCCGCATCTCCCGCCGTTTCAGCCATGCCGATGGCACCCGACAGGTTGCAGCTGGAAATCGCACCCTGGATCATGTGCGAGAGGCCCGAAAAGGTGGTCGTGGTCATCAACCACATGCTGCTGGCCGCACCCGTGGCGGCCTCCCACGGGCCGACGCTGCGCACCGCAGGCTCGAAGAACATGCCAGAGTAGAGGCCCAGAAGGTAGCGTTCGGTGAAACCGCCGTTGCCGTCGTCCACCGTCCGGATGCGCGGGGAAAGTGCTACCTCGAACGTCGCGCCATCACGCCAGACGGTCAGCGGAACGGGCTGGCCCTTGCTGGCACCGACGATCTCGGGCAACTGGTCAAAGTAGCGGACATCCTGCCCGCCCGCCTTCAGGATGATATCCCCCTCGCGGATGCCGGCGTCCATCGCGGCCGAACGGATCTGCACCTCCCCGACGACGGCCGCCAGCGGATGCGGACCCTTGACCGTCAATTCCTGGTCGCCGCGCCGCACGGTGTAGGCAAGTTCGCCCTGGCCCTTCAGCCCCTCGGTCACGGAACGGAACGTCGCCCAATCGGCTGTCGGTTGCCCGTCAACCGCAAGGATCACGTCACCGGACTGCAGGCTCGGCCCCTCGAACGGGAAAGCGCGAAGACTGCCCACCGTCGGTTCCTCACGCGGAATGCCCATCGCCAAGGTCAGTCCGATCAGCAGGACGAAGGTCAGGATGAAGTTGAAGACCGGCCCCGCCGCCACGGTCGCCGAACGCGCCCAAAGCGGCGCTCCGGCCATCGTATGCCGCCGCTCCTCCACGCTCATCCCCGAGAGCTTGTTCTGCCGGACCGAGCTGGCATCGGCGTCGCCGAGGAATTTCACGTAGCCGCCGAAGGGAATTGCTGCGAACTGCCAGCGCGTGCCCCGCTTGTCCGTGCGGCTGAACAGCACCGGGCCGAAGCCCACAGAGAAGACCTCGGAATGGATGCCGGACCAGCGACCCACGATGTAGTGGCCGTATTCATGGACAAAAACGATCACCGAAAGTGCGACGATGAAGAACACAAGGGTCCAAGCCGTGCCGCCAAGCGCCGCCACAATCGCTTCCATCACCGCTCTCCTGCCTGCCGGCGGGCGATTGCGTCCGCCCGTTCATTTGCCCGTATCCGTGCCAGATGGTCCGCGGCCTGCACATCCTCAAGGGTCATGGCGTCATTTTCGTGGCCAAGATCGGGATCAAGCAGGGCCAGGGTCTCTTCGACCACGCCAGCCATGTCCATGAAGCCGATGCCGCCTGCAAGGAAATGGTCCAGCGCCACCTCCTTTGCCGCGTTGAAGGCCGCCCCCGCCAGGCCGCGCCGCGCCATGACCTCGCGCGCAAGGCGCAGAGCGGGATAGCGGGCAAGGTCCGGCGCCCGGAAGGTCATCTTGCCAACCTGCGCCAGGTCAAGCCGCGCCACGGGAAGGTGCGACCGTTCCGGCCAGTTCAGCGCATAGCCGATCGAATGGCGCATGTCGGGGGCGCCCATATGGGCCATGATCGCGCCGTCGCGGTAGCCGACCATCGAGTGGATCAGGCTTTCGGGGTGGATGATGACTTCGATCTGGTCCGGGACGACGCCAAAGTATTCGCGCGTCTCGATGACCTCCAGCGCCTTGTTGAACATGCTGGCCGAATCGATGGTGATCCTTTGTCCCATCGCCCAGTTCGGGTGCGCCAGAGCCTCTTTCACTGTCGCCCGCGCCAGCTGCTCCAGCGGCCAGTCGCGCAAGGCGCCGCCGCTTGCGGTCAGGATGATCCGCTCCACCGCCGCGATGTCCTCGCCCACGAGGGCCTGGAAGATCGCCGAATGTTCGCTGTCCACGGGCAGGATGCGCGCCTTGTGCCGCGCCGCTTCGGCCATCAGCAAGGGGCCTGCCGTCACCAGCGATTCCTTGTTCGCCAAAGCCAGGGTCGCCCCGTGGCGCAGCGCCCGGAACCCCGGCTCCAACCCGGCCGCGCCGACGATGCTGCTCATCACCCAGTCCGCTGGACGCTCCGCCGCCTCGACAATGGCTGTGGTCCCTGCCGCCGCCAAAACCCCAGTGCCTGCCAGCCGCTCGCGCAGTTCCGCCAGGCCCGTCGCATCGGCACAAACCGCCACCTCGGCCCGAAGCGTCCGCGCCATTTCGGCCAAACGGGCGATGTTGCGGCCCCCGGTCAGCGCCACGACCCGGAACGCCTCGGCTCCCCCCGCGCGCTGCAGCAGGTCCACCGTCTGCTCACCGATGGACCCCGTAGCCCCGAAGATCGACAGACTGCGCAACCGTCAGCCCCCGAACAGACCGTGGACCGGGGCCACGAGGCCAAGCGCCAGGACCAGAACCACCGCGCCGATCAGCGCGTCGAAGCGGTCCAGAACTCCGCCGTGCCCAGGGATGAGGTTCGAGGCGTCCTTGACCCCGGCCCGCCGCTTGACCCAGCTTTCGGCGATGTCGCCCATCTGCCCGGCAAAGGCCACGAGCGCTGACAGCGGCACAAGAAGCCAGCTTGCGCCTGCCGCCAGCACCATCACCACGCCGACCAGCGCCGCGCCGATCCAGCCCGCCACCGTGCCCGACCAGGTCTTTTTCGGGCTGACCCGTTCCCAGAACTTCGGCCCACCCAGCATGCGTCCCGCGAAATAGCCCAGAACGTCGGACGCGACCACGACTGCCACCAGCCACAGGATCACCGTCCCGCCAGCCTCGCGCAGGTCCACCAGACCATAGCCTGCCAGCATGATCGCCAGCGCATAGCCCCCCGCCAATCGCCGGTCGCGCCGAGGCGTCAGGATCAGCGCCACCGAGGGCACCACCAGGAACAGCGCCGCCACATCGATCTTCAGGACCAGCGCCGCCACAAGTGCCGCAGACGCCGCCACAGCCAGCGTCACAGGGGATCGCCGCCGCGACGGAGCAGTCATCGTCGCCAATTCCCAGATCATCACGCCGGTCAGCACCACCACCAACGCGGCAAAGGCCATGCCACCCAGCCAGATCTCCAGCGCGCCCACCGCGACCATGACGATGGCCGACAGCACGCGCGTGCGCAGGTCGGCCCATCTGCCCGACGGCGCGGGCGTCGGATCCATCACCGCAGCACCCCGCCGAACCGCCGTTCGCGGTTGGAAAAGCGCTGGACGATGGCCGCAAGCTCGTCAGGGCCGAAGTCGGGCCAGAGCGTCTCGGAGAATTCGTATTCGGAATAGGCCGCCTGCCACGGCAGGAAATTCGAAGTCCGCGTCTCGCCGCTGGTGCGGATCACCAGGTCGGGGTCAGGCAGCCCGCCGGTGTCCAGACGTTCGGCAAAAGCCGCTTCGGAAACGTGGCGCGGATCGAGAAGCCCCTGCGCGGCAGCCTCGGCGATCTTGCGCACGGCCCTCAGGATCTCGTCCCGGCCGCCGTAATTGATCGCGACCGTCAGGTTCAGCCGGTCAAGGCCCGCTGTCCGCGCCTCGATCCCGGCCATCATGCGCTGCAGTTTCGGGTCCAGGCGGCTGCGGTCGCCGATGAAGCGCATCCGGACCCCGGCCTTTGCCAGTCGATCAGCCTCACGCTCGATATACCGGGCGAAAATCGCCATAAGGCCAAGGACTTCTTCAGTGGACCGCTTCCAGTTCTCGGTCGAAAAGGCATAAAGCGTCAGCCACTTGATCCCCAGGTCCGGCGCGACGTTGACGATCTCGCGCACTCGTTCGGCGCCCTTGCGGTGGCCCACCAGACGCGCCCAGCCCCGGTTCGTGGCCCAACGACCGTTGCCGTCCATAATGATCGCCAGGTGGTTCACAGGTCGCATCGCGACACCCACCTGCAAGTCCTTCGACAATCGCCACTCCTCCGACTGCAGGTCAGACCTGCATGATCTCTGCCTGCTTGGCCTCCAGCGCCCGATCGACGGCGGCGATCGCCTTGTCCGTCAACTCCTGCACCTCGTCAGACCAGAACTTCTGGTCATCCTCGCCCATGCCCTGCGCCTTGGCCTTCTTGATCTGGTCCATTCCGTCGCGCCGCACGTTGCGAATCGCAACCTTGGCGGCTTCGGCATATTGGGCTGCAACTTTGGTCAATTCACGGCGGCGTTCCTCGTTCAGTTCGGGGATCGGCAGCCGGATCAGAGGACCGTCGGTGATCGGGTTGATGCCAATGCCGCTTTCGCGGATCGCCTTCTCGACCTTCGAGATCATGCCCTTGTCCCAGACGTTGATCACGACCATCCGCGGTTCGGGGACGTTCACCGTGCCAAGCTGGTTGATCGGTGTCATCTGTCCGTAAGCCTCAACCTGGATCGGCTCGACGATGGAGGCCGAGGCCCGTCCCGTCCGCAAGCTGGCGAATTCCGTCTTCAGCGCCGCCATGGCGCCATCCATCCGGCGCTGGATGGCATCGGTGTCGATCTCGATCTCTTCATGAGCCATATGCCTGCTCCTTCATTCCCCTGCGGGTGTCCCGCCCCGCGATTTTGCGCTCTATAGCAGAGCGTCGGCGGCCCGGTATAGGCCAAAGCTCCTGACCTGCGCGACCCGAAGGCAACGGGCGTTGCATGAAACATCGTCTCTCCGCGCGTAGAGACGCAAGGAAGACATAAGAAAGACAGCTAGTCCTGGACCCGGGTATAGGTCCCCTGCCCCGCCAGAATCCCCCGGAAGCCGCCCGGCTCGTCCAGCGAGAAGACGATGATCGGAAGGTTGTTGTCGCGGGCAAGCGCAATGGCTGTGGCATCCATCACGCCCAGATGCTTCTCCAGCACCTCATCGTAGGTCACATGGTCGTATCGCTTGGCGTCGGCGTGCTTCTTCGGGTCCTTGTCATAGACCCCGTCGACCTTGGTACCCTTAAAGATCGCCTGACAGGCCATCTCGGACGCCCGCAGCGTCGCTGCCGTGTCGGTAGTGAAGTAGGGATTGCCGGTTCCCGCCGCGAAGATGCAGACCCGCTTCTTCTCCAGGTGCCGCACGGCACGGCGGCGGATGTAGGGTTCGCAGACCTGGTCCATCGGGATTGCTGAAATGACCCGGGTGAAGACGCCAATCGCCTCAAGCGCCGACTGCATCGCAAGGGCGTTCATCACGGTGGCCAGCATTCCCATGTAGTCGGCCGTCGTCCGCTCCATCCCCTGCGCGCTGCCTTGCAGGCCGCGGAAGATGTTGCCGCCGCCGATCACCATGCAGATCTCGACGCCCAGGTCGCGGACAGACTTCACCTCTTGCGCGATCCGCGCGACCGTCGGGGGGTGCAGGCCATAGCCCTGGTCGCGCATCAGCGCCTCGCCCGAGATCTTCAGCATCACGCGGGTGTATTTGGTGGCTGTCTCCGGCATGGGACCCCTGCATTTCGTTTTGTGTTTGGACTGGGCCGCAAAATGTCGCAAAACCGCGGCGGGTTCAACAGGCGATCGGGCGGGGTTCGAATGCGGATCGACGGGATATCGCGGGAGGCCCCCGTGCTTCTGGCGGGCCCCACCGCCAGCGGCAAATCGGCCCTGGCGATGGAGCTTGCAGCACGGGACGGACGCTTGATCGTAAATGCCGATGCGCTGCAAGTCTATGGAAACTGGCGCGTCCTGACGGCCCGACCCAGCCCGTCTGACGAGGCTGCGTTGCCCCATGAGCTGTATGGCCACATCGCCCGGGACGCGCCCTATTCCGTCGGCCACTGGCTGCGAGAACTGGACGCGCTGCTGGGCCGGCCCGTAGTGATCGTGGGCGGAACAGGCCTGAATTTCAGCGCCTTGATCCGAGGGCTGGCCGAGATCCCCGAGGTTCCACAGTCTGTCCGGGCCGAGGCCGACGCACGCCGCGCGGCGGAGGGGCATGCCTCCCTTCTGGCCGAGCTTGACCCTCCCACTGCGGCCCGGATCGACCGGCTGAACCCCGTCCGCATCCAGCGCGCCTGGGAGGTCCTGCGTGCAACCGGGCGCGGGCTTGCCAGTTGGCAGGACGCTACACCCGCGCCCCGCCTGCCTCTGGGCCAGGTCGAAGCGCTGGTCCTGGTCCCCGAGGTTGCCTGGCTGAACGACCGCATCGACCGACGCTTTCGCCAGATGCTCACCGACGGTGCGCTGGAAGAAGCGCGGGCGAACCTGCCAGAATGGGACCCGCACCTCCCGTCTTCGAAGGCCATTGGCGGGCCGGAGCTGATCGCACACCTGCGGGGCGAACTGACGTGGGCCGCGGCTGCGGACGCCGCCACGCTCGCCAGTCGGCAATACGCCAAGCGGCAGCGGACCTGGTTCAGATCGAACATGAAGGATTGGCGACAGGTTTCGCTTCCAGGACAGTGACTTGCACGCCATAGTTGCGGCGACTTTCCGCTTATCCACAGGCTTTTACACAGAATAATGGAACGTCGGTGGACAACTCTGCGCCGAATCCGCGAAATTCGCTTGGGTCGGCCTGCAGCGCCTGCTTTACTTGTCCGGCCAGCGCCTCTGCCACAGGACATGTCCCTGAATGTTGAAAGCCGCCCCCGTTTCGCAGCTTCGCCTCGTAGCGATTCCCCGCCTTGCCGCCGGTGGTCGCTGGCGCGTGGAAGCCATGCGTTCGCTGTCCGAGCCGTGCCTGCTTTGGTTCACCAAAGGACAGGGCCGCATCACGATCTCGGGGGTGACGCGGGGCTACACGGCACATAATGCGATCTTCATCCCGGCTGGCGTCATGCACGGGTTCGAAGCCGGGGCGCAAGTTTTTGGTACGGCCGTCTTCTTCGGGCGCGATCCGAAGGTCGTCCTGCCGAAATCGCCGCTGCATCTGCGCATCCGCGAGGTCCACGCCCAGCAGGAAATAAACGTCCTGCTTGATTCGATTCTGCGGGAGATCGAAAGCGACACCCCTGCCCACGAACGCGCGACCGAAGCATACGTCGGCCTTCTTGGTGTGTGGCTGGAGCGGCAGGCGAAGCGGGCCGATCCGCTGGAAAGCCCCCGACAGGATGCAACGCGACGCTTGGTGGCCCGCTACACGGCGCTTCTGGAACGGAACTTCCGCACTGGGATGAACGTCGCTGACTTCGCCGCCGCACTGGGCGTGACACCCACGCATCTCACACGGTGCTGCAATGCCGCCTGTGGCCGACCGGCCAGCGCCCTTCTGCAGGACCGCCGCATCTTCGAGGCACGCAAGCTTCTGGCCGAGACGAAGATTCCCGTCGGCAAGATCGCCGAACAACTGGGCTTCAACTCGCCCGCCTACTTCACCCGGGCGTTCCAGCATCTGACCGGGAAATCGCCATCGGCCTTCCGCCGCGCAGGCTGACGGGTTTTTGCCCGCCCGGTAAAGGAATCGACAAGAAGATGTCGTTTTTGGACGCCAACCGTCGAAACCAGTCGTTGACGCCCGCTCGAAAAAGATGCGCAATAGAGATGGGGGTGCGCAGGTCGCGCAAGCTGTCTGGGCGGATTTGATCGCTTCGTCAGCAAGGGTTCTGCGTCACCACAACCAATGAAAAAGAACCTGACAGGGAGACCATAATGAAAGACATGATCCAGGAGGCCGGGGTCCACTCGGCTGCAAAGATGTACGCGGCGGAATACGCCGAAGGCAAACTCAGCCGTCGTGAGTTCCTCACGCGCTCCACCGCGCTTGGTGTCTCGGCAGCGGCCGCCTACGGGCTGATCGGCCTGCCCGCCCCGGCCCAGGCACAGGACGCCAAGGTTGGCGGCAAGATCCGCGTCGCGATGGAAGTCAAGGGCACCAAGGACCCGCGTCTGGCCGACTGGCCGCAGATCGCCAACGTCTATCGCGGCTGGCTGGAATACCTGATCCAGTACAACAACGACGGTTCCTTCGAAGGCCGCCTGCTGGAAAGCTGGGAAGCCAACGAAGACGCGACCCAGTACACGCTGAAGATCCGCCAGGGCGTGACCTGGAACAACGGCGAGCCCTTCACCGCCGATGACGTGGTGCGCAACTTCGCACGTTGGACCGACGGCAATGTCGAAGGAAATGCGATGGCCTCGCGCTTCCCGGGCCTCGTCGACGAAGCGACCAAGACGATGCGTGAGGGCGCGGTTGTAAAGGTCGACGACTCGACCGTGCAGCTGAACCTGACCGCCTCGGACATCGCCGTTGTGGCCAACCTGTCGGACTATCCGGCCGCTGTCGTCCACTCGTCCTTCCAGGATGGCCAGGACCCGGCCTCGAACCCGATCGGCACCGGCCCCTACATCCCGCAGGAAGTCTCGGTCGGCCAGAAGGCGATTCTTGTGCGCGCTCCGAACCACACCTGGTGGGGTGGTACCGCGCCGCTGGACGAGATCCACTATGTCGACTTCGGCACCGACCCGGCGGCAATGGTCGCGCTGTTCTCCTCGGACGAGGTGGACGCGAACTATGAATCGGTTGGCGAATTCATCGACATCCTCGATGGCATGGGCCTCGCGAAAGAAGAACTCACCACCGCCTCGACAATCGTGGTTCGGATGAACTCTTCTTCGGACCTCTACAAGGACAAGGCCGTGCGGTCTGCGGTCCAGCTTGCTGTCGATCCGAAGGTCGTGCTTGAGCTTGGGTACAACAACCTGGGCAAAACCGGCGAGAACCACCACATGTTCCCGATCCATCCAGAGTATCCGGAGCTTCCGGCCCAGACCATCAATCCGGCTGGCCTGATGCCGGCGCTGGAAGCGGCGGGCCTGAAGGATGCCGAGTTCGAAGTGATCTCGCTTGACGACGGTTGGGAAGCTGCGACGACGGCTGCGGTTCAGGCCCAGCTGAAGGACGCGGGCATGAACATCAAGCACACCGTCATGCCGGGCTCGACGTTCTGGAACGACTGGCAGAAGTATCCCTTCTCCTCCACCACCTGGAACCACCGCCCACTCGCCGTGCAGAACATGAGCCTTGCCTACACCTCGACCGGCTCGTGGAACGAAACGGCTATGGCGAACCCAGAGTTCGACGCGCTGATGACCGAAGCGCTGTCGATTGCCGATGCGGACAAGCGTCGGGAATTGGCGGCCAAGATGGGCACGATCCTTCAAGAGGAAGGCTACATCATCAACCCGTTCTCGCGGTCGCTCTTCAGCCACCACAAGGAAGGTTACGCCGGTCTGGCTCACCATCCGGCCTTCGAGCACCATCACTACAAGTGGTCGATGGCCTAATCGTCTTGACCCGCTAAGAACTTAGGAGGGGCGCGCCTAGCGCGCCCCTTTTCGGGGGCTTTTTTCAAAAATCGAGGGGACCGGCATGGGATTGTTCGTGCTGCGGCGACTTGGGGTCATGCTTTTGACCGCCATCGCCCTGACCTTTGTGGTCTTCTATCTGACAAACCTGCAACCCAACCTGGAAAAGCTTGCCCGGACCGAAGGGTCCGTCCGCATGACCGAAGAGGCCGTGCAGGACTGGATCGCGCAGAACGGGCACTCCGGCTCGATTTTCATGCGCTATGGCCAGTGGCTGGGTGTAGTGCCCGGATGGACCTATACCGACGAGAAGGGCCAGATGCGCGGCCGCTGTTTCGAAATCGGCCAGGATCCCACTGCGGCACCCACCTACTGCGGATTGCTGCAAGGCAACTGGGGCTATTCGACCTTCTTCAAGACACCCGTAATGGACTCGCTGGGCGAGAAGCTGGCTGCCACCGGCTGGCTGATGCTGGCCGTGATGCTGGTCATGGTGCCGACGTCGCTGCTGCTTGGCGTGCTGTCGGGCATGCGCGAAGGCTCGGCCACGGACCGTACGCTTTCCACCTTCTCGATCGCATCGACGGCCACCCCGGAATACGTGTCCGGCGTTGTCCTGGTGGCGCTTTTTGCCACCGCCGCCACCGGCATCTCGCCGCTTCTGGCCGAATACGGGCTGATCGAGCCGAAGAAGACGCTCTTCCTTGCTTCAGCCACCTCGGCGATGGATGACATCACCTTCTGGAACTTCGCGCTGCCAGTGATGACCATCGCACTTTACGGCATCGGCTACATCGCACGGATGACCCGCGCCTCGATGACCGAGGTGATGACCCAACAATACATCCGCACCGCACGACTGAAGGGCGTGCCCTTCCGCACCGTGGTCATGCGCCACGCGCTGCGGAACGCCCTGATCGCGCCGTTCACGGTGATCATGCTGCAGTTCCCCTGGCTTCTGAACGGTGTGGTGATTGTCGAAAGTCTGTTCAACTACAAAGGCTTCGGTTGGACCCTGGTCCAGGCGGCGTCGAACAACGACATCCCGCTTCTCTTGGCTTGTTCCGTGGTAGCGGTCGTCGTCGTGCTTTTGACGCAGCTGATCTCGGACATCGGCTATGTCTTCCTGAACCCCCGCATCCGGCTGGCCTGAGGGAGGGCGCGTCATGGACCAACTGACCTGGACTGGATCGGCGGGCACCGTGCTTCTTCCGGTGTTCGAAATCGCCGTGCTTGCGCTTGTGCTTTCGCTGCTGGCAAAGCTTCTTTTCGTGCTGGCGGGCCTGGACGTACCCCGGCTACCCGGGCCGGATGGCACCATCGCCGCCCGTTCTCCGGGTCTGATGGCAAGCATGGGCATCCGCTTCAGCTTCTTTGCCGCGCTGGCCGCGATCCTGTGCATGCTGGCCGCCGGTGCCGTGATGCCCACACCGCTCGAGGCCGGGATCCTGGGCGCGATGGCCGTGCGGTTCTGGCCGGTCTGGCTGGCGCTGGCCGCAACCTTCGTCCTGTCGATCCGCTTCCGGCGCCGCCTTGGCCTTTATGGCAAGCTCTTCGATTCCACTGTGGGCATGATCGGCTTTGCCATCGTCATGTTCTGGGTCTTCACCGCGATCTTTGCCGACGTGATCATCACCCAGGACCCCTTCATTCAGCTTTCAGGCCTGAAGAACAAGGTTCCCGGCATCGCCGCACCAGACAGTCCTTACGGCTGGTATCTGCTGGGAGGCGACCACCTCGCTCGCGACGTCTTCTCGCGCATGGTGATGGGGGCCCGCGAGGTGCTCAAGATCGCCCCGGCCGCCACGCTTTTCGCGTTCATGGTCGGGATCACTCTGGGCCTTCCCGCAGGCTATTTCGGCGGCAAGCTTGACACCTTCATCTCGTTCCTCGCGAACCTCGTGCTCGCCTTTCCGGTGATCCTGCTCTTCTACCTGCTGGTCACGCCCGAGATTCGTGACACCGGCATTCCCATCGTACTTGCGGCCCTTCTGTTCCTGTTCCCGATCATCTTCCTGACGGTCCTGTGGAACAGCCGCTACTACACCAACCCGCCGCAGCGGAACCTGTACGTCGGGATCACCCTTCTGATCGGCCTTTGGGCCTATTCGGGACTTGCGTTCAACATCGACCCACTCGGCATCTGGTCGATGGAGCCAAACATGTTGAACGTCTTCGTTTCGGTCGTGTTCGTGAACTCCCCCGGGGTGTTCCGCATCGTCCGGGGCCTGGTGATGGACATCAAGGCCCGCGACTATGTCGCGGCCGGCCAGACCCGTGGCGAAGGCCCCTGGTACATCATGCTGTGGGAGATCCTGCCCAATGCGCGCGGCCCGCTGATCGTCGACTTCTGTCTGCGCATCGGCTACACGACGATCCTTCTTGGCACCCTCGGCTTCTTCGGCCTTGGCGTGTCGCCCGACAGTCCCGACTGGGGCTCGACCATCGACGACGGGCGGAAGCTTCTGAACCTCTTCCCCCACCCCGCGCTTGCGCCAGCCCTTGCACTCATGAGCCTCGTCCTCGGTCTGAACCTTCTTGCCGACGGCCTGCGCGAAGAAAGCCTGAAGGATTGATGCCATGACCGCCCTCGCACCCGATACCCCTTGGGACCCGTCGCAGCCGATCCTGGAAATCGAGCATCTCTCGATCTCGTTCTTCACGCGGATGCGCGAAATCCCCGCGGTGATGGACTTTTCCTGCACCGTCATGGCCGGAGAGGCGATGGGCCTGGTCGGCGAGTCCGGTTGCGGCAAATCCACCGTGGCACTGGGTGTCATGCGAGAGCTGGGCAAGAACGGCCGGATCGTCAAGGGCTCGATCAAGTTCAAGGGCCGCGACCTTGCGCAGATGAGCGACGAAGAGCTGCGCCATATCCGCGGCTCGGAAATCGCGATGATCTACCAGGAACCGATGGCCTCGCTGAACCCGGCGATGAAGGTGGGCGCGCAGCTGGCCGAAGTGCCGATGCTGCACTCCGGCATGTCGAAGGACGAGGCGTGGAAGCTGGCCCGGCAGATCGTCGCCGACGTCCGTCTGCCGGACCCCGACCGCATCATCAACGCCTACCCGCACCAGCTGTCCGGCGGCCAGCAGCAACGCATCGTCATCGCGATGGCGCTGATGGCCAAGCCCGCGCTTCTGATCCTGGACGAGCCCACCACCGCGCTGGACGTGACCGTCGAGGCGGGGATCGTGGACCTCGTGAAGGAACTGGGCGAGAAGTACGGCACCTCGATGCTGTTCATCAGCCACAATCTTGGACTGGTGATGGATGTCTGCGACCGGATCTGCGTGATGTATTCCGGCGAGGCGGTCGAGACCGGCAATGTCGTCGAGGTCTTCGACGAGATGCGGCATCCCTACACCCAGGCGCTCTTCCGCTCGATCCCGCTGCCTGGTGCGGACAAGAATGCACGGCCACTGATCAGCATTCCCGGCAACTTCCCCCTGCCCCACGAACGCCCGCCGGGCTGCAACTTCGGCCCGCGCTGCGACTACTTCCAGAAGGGCCGCTGTGACGCCGCGGACGTGCCGATGTTCCCGGTTCCGGGCAGCGACCGCCACGAAACCCGCTGCCTGCGCTGGCAGGAGATCGACTGGGAAGCGCCGCCCGCCAAGCGCGAGATCAAGCAGAAGGCCGAGATCGGCCGCGTCGTCCTGAAGATGGAGGACCTGCGGAAATACTACTCCGTCTCGGGTGGCGCATTTGGCGGTGGCATGAAGAAGGTCGTCAAGGCGAACGAAACCCTCAGCTTCGAGGCGCGCGAGGGTGAGACGCTGGCGATTGTCGGCGAATCCGGTTGCGGCAAGTCCACTTTCGCCAAAGTGCTGATGGGGCTTGAGACTGCGACGTCAGGCTCGATCATGCTTTTCGATGAGAACGTGCAGTCGACCCCGATCCAGAAGCGCAACACCGACACCGTTAGCCAGGTGCAGATGGTGTTTCAGAACCCGTTCGACACGCTCAACCCCTCGATGTCGGTCGGTCGGCAGATCATCCGTGCGCTTGAGATCTTCAATTACGGCAAGTCGGATGCCGAACGGCACGAGCGGATGCTTGAACTGCTTGACCTAGTGAAGCTGCCCCGCGCCTTTGCCGAACGGATGCCCCGTCAGCTGTCCGGCGGCCAGAAGCAACGCGTCGGCATTGCGCGGGCCTTTGCAGGTGGCGCGAAGGTCGTGGTCGCGGACGAGCCGGTCTCGGCTCTGGACGTCAGCGTTCAGGCAGCAGTGACCGACCTCCTGATGGACATCCAGCGCGAGAACAAGACGACGCTTCTGTTCATCAGCCACGACCTGTCCATCGTCCGTTACCTCTCGGATCGGGTCATGGTCATGTACCTTGGCCATGTGGTCGAGATGGGGACGACCGACCAGGTCTTTTCGCCGCCCTACCACCCGTATACCGAGGCGCTTCTGTCGGCCGTGCCCATCGCCGACACGAAGGTCATCCGTAAGCGGATCGTGCTCGAGGGCGACATCCCCAGCGCGATGAACCCGCCGCCGGGATGCCCGTTCCAGACGCGCTGCCGCTGGAAAAGCCAGGTGCCAGGTGGCCTGTGCGAACGCGAGGTGCCGCCAGTCCAGGTGCTTGAAGGGGGTCACCAGATCAAGTGCCACCTCAGCCGCGACATCCTGGCCCAGATGGAGCCTGTCATCAAGATTGCCGCCGAGTAAGCGATTTGCGGGCGTAGGGTGGGCGATGCGCCCACCCGCCTACCCCAGGATGGCCTTCACGTAATTCTCGGTCTCGGCGTAGGGCGGGATGCCGTTGTAGGCCTCGACTGCTCCGGGGCCCGCGTTGTAGGCAGCCAGCGCCAGTTCCCAGGTGCCGAACTTGTCGAACATCATCCGCAGATAGCGCGCGCCCCCGTCCAGGTTCGCTTCCGGGTCGGAAATGTCGATACCCAGTATTTCGGCCGTCTCGGGCATGAGCTGGGCAAGTCCCGTTGCGCCTTTGGCCGACACCGCCACCACGTTCCAGCCGCTCTCCTGCTGAACGAGTCGCAGGAAAAGGTCCTCGGGCACGCCATGTTTTCGGGCGGCGGCCTTGGCGATCTCCAGGTATTCGCCCTTGTAGTTGCCCCGGTAAGCCGGAATCCCTTCAGCAGCCGCCGTCTCTTGCCCCTTCTTGTACTTTGGCGTGTGCTTGACCGAGCCCGAGTACTGCTTCTTCAGCTTCCGGTCGATCAGGTCGGCCTGCGACTCGAACAAGGCCGCGCGCGACTTGGTCGATCCGGACAGGTTCAGGCCTTCTGCGGCCACCGGCATCGGTCCGGCAGCGAATAGCGCTGCAACCGCAAGCTGGCCGATAATCCGCATCCCGATCCTACACCTGTCCCGCGTACCCTGGGGCACAATCGCGGCAGACTATAGCGGGTCCCGCCAGTTTTTCCAGACGGCAATCCACAGGCAATCCGGACCTTGCCGAGCCGCTTGGTTGCAGCCGCAGGCAAGCACGGTATAGGTTTGTTAACCATCCGCGGCGAAGCTGCCCCGGAGACCAGCAAGGGAGATTCGCATGGCGGGGTCGGTCAACAAGGTCATCATCATCGGCAACCTCGGCCGTGATCCCGAGGTGCGCAGTTTCCAAAACGGCGGCAAGGTGGTGAACCTGCGCATCGCCACGTCGGACACATGGCGCGACAAGCAGACGGGCGAACGCAAGGAGCGGACCGAATGGCATTCGGTCGCGATCTTCAACGAGGCGCTCGCCAAGATCGCCGAGCAGTACCTGAAGAAGGGCAGCACGGTCTACATCGAGGGGTCGCTGGAAACCCGCAAGTGGCAGGATCAGTCCGGCCAGGACAAGTACACCACCGAAATCGTCCTGCGCCCCTACAACGGCAACCTGACCCTGCTTGGCGGACGTGGTGAGGGCGGTGGCGGCGGTGGCTACGACGACCGTGGCGGCTATGAGGAAGGTGGCCAAGGTGGCGGCTACAGCGGCGGTTCCTCGTCCGGCGGCGCGGGGCGTGGCGGCTTTGGCGGTGGTTCGCCTGCCGGCGGCGGCCGGTCCGACATGGACGACGAAATCCCGTTCTGACCGTTGCCTCCCGAACCTGCCCGGCGGCACTGGACCTTGACCGGCCCATTCCCTATATAATCGGTCAACATCCCTTGCCGCCGAGTGGAAGACATGCAGGACCAGACCGTGGGCCAGACCGAGGGCGCTCCGCTCATCAAGCCCTCGACCACCGACCATCCGCTTTATTCGCAGATCGTCGAGGCCTGCCGAACGGTCTATGACCCGGAGATTCCGGTGAACATCTTCGACCTCGGCCTCGTCTACACGATCGAGATCGGCCCTGAGAATGAGGTCGAGATCACCATGACCCTGACCGCCCCCGGCTGCCCTGTTGCCGGAGAGATGCCGGGCTGGGTCGCCAACGCTGTCGAACCACTGCCCGGCGTCAAGCAGGTCGACGTCCAGATGACCTTCGATCCGCCTTGGGGCATGGACATGATGTCGGATGAAGCGCGTCTTGAACTGGGCTTCATGTAGCATCAGGTCCTTGGACTTGATTTTCTTGCTTTAAAGGCCTATGACTTGATATCGGAAGTTTCAAGTCACAGGACCTTATGGCCCAGATTGCAGTCCTGACAGGCGACCTCGTGGACTCCACGCGTCAGACTGCGGCACGGGTCGACATCGCCATGCTGGCCTTGCGCGGCGCGGCGGACCGGATCGCGGCGTGGCAAGCACCGGCCAGTGCAACCCGTTTCACCCGGTTTCGCGGCGACGGCTGGCAGATCGCCCTCTCGGAACCGCATTTCGCGCTGCGCGCCGCTGTCGTGCTGCAGGGAACGCTTGGCGCGCTGGGCCTGGAAAGCCGTATCTCCATCGGCATTGGGTCCGCCGAGCATCTTGGCACGACGGACCTGGCCGATGCGGCAGGCCAGGCCTTCGAGGTGTCGGGACAGGCCCTGGACAAGATGGGCGACACCGCCCGCATCGCCATCGCCGGGCCGACTGTGACCGACGCCGACGCCATGATCGCCGACCTTCTGGGGGAACGGATGGGCCGCTGGACTGCCGCGCAGGCCGAAGCCGCAGCCCTGCAGCTGGCCTCACCCGACCGGCCTGTCACCCTGAACGAGATCGGCCAGATGCTCGGAATCTCGGCTCAGGCGGTGAACGATCGCGTCCGGGGGGCCGGATGCGCCACCATTGCCTCGGTCCTGCGTCGGTGGGAAACTCTCAAGCGACGCGAGAGCCGGGACCCAGCGCCATGACCGAAACCTTCATCGCCCTTCTCTTCGCGCATACGCTTGCGGATTTCGTCTTCCAGAACGACTGGATCGTCCGCAACAAGCGCAACCCCCTGGCGCTTGGGCTGCACGGCCTGATCGTTGGATTGACCGCAGTGGCCGCCACCGGCGCGCTTCACCCCGCCCTGCTTGCCCTGGCTCTGGTGCATGTCGGCATAGACGTCGGAAAGGTGATCCTGACCTCGGTCTGGAAAAGCTCGGCCGGGTTCGCGCCTTTCATGATCGACCAGGCGCTGCACCTCGTCAGCCTGGTTGCCCTGACCTTGTGGATGCCCGACCTCTGGTCCCAGGGCCTGTGGTCGCCCGGCGCGATCGTGACCGGGGACAACAGCGGCATCCTTGGCACCGGGATCTGGGCCGACGATGTCACCCTGCCCGTAAGCTACCTTCCCGCAACGATGGCCCTGCTCACCGGCCTCATCCTTGCAACCCGCGCAGGTGGCTTTGCCGTGGGTCTGCTGATGGAGCCCTTCGGCCCCCATCTCGGCAAGGGCGACGCCGGCAAAAGCCTGCCGGGTGCCGGTCGCGTGATCGGTTATCTTGAGCGCGGGCTCATCTTTGCCCTCGTCCTCTTTGGCCAGGCACAGGGCGTGGGCCTGCTGATCGCGGCCAAGTCCATCCTCCGCTTCGGGGCGGTCAAGGACGACCGGCGGCTGTCCGAATACGTGATCATCGGCACACTTGCCTCGTTCGGCTGGGCGCTGATCGTGGCCTTCGCCACCCTTCACGCGCTTTCGCTTACGGCGCCGCTTGGAATCCCGCCCGTTGCACCTTAGATTGACCGGAAAGGAGCATTCCCATGTTCGGCATTCCCGGCAAAGCCGCCGTCACCCTGACCCCCGCAGCCACCCGCCAGATCGCGCGGCTTATGGTGCGTGAGGGTTCGCAGGGCCTGCGCATCGGCGTCAAGAAGGGCGGCTGTGCGGGGATGGAATACACGATGGACTACGTCACCTCGGTGAACCCGCTGGACGAGGTGGTCGAACAGGACGGCGCAAGGTTGATGATCGCACCGATGGCCCAGATGTTCCTGATCGGCACCGAGATCGACTATGAGATCGGCCTTGTCGAAAGCGGCTTCAAGTTCCGCAATCCCAACGTGGTCGAGGCATGCGGCTGCGGCGAATCGATCAAGTTCCGCGACGCCCCCGCCGTCTGAAGTCGCTTCCGAACATATTGTTATCGATCTGCCGTCTTTTCCTTCGGACGCTAACTCGCTAGGCGTGTGACACCCACAGAAGGAACTGCAGACATGAAGAAGCTCGCCGCCGGAAACTGGAAGATGAATGGCACCAAGGCCGCCCTGGCCGAGGTTTCTGCCCTTCTGGTCGCCCATCCCGCCCCGGCTTGCGAGATGCTGCTGTGCCCACCCGCCACGCTGATCGACCGCATGGCCGAGGGCGCGAAGGGCTCGGCCATGATGGTCGGCGCACAGGATTGCCACCCCAAGCCGCAGGGCGCGCATACCGGCGACCTGTCTGTCGCGATGCTGAAGGACGCGGGCGCGACGCATGTTATCGTCGGCCACTCCGAACGCCGCACCGACCACGGCGAGACCGACGCCCTGGTCCAAGCCAAGGCGCAGGCGGTTGTCGACGCGGGCCTGATCGCCATCGTCTGCATCGGCGAGACCGAGGCCGAGCGCGACTCGGGCAAGACGCTGGCCGTGATCGGCACTCAGATCGACGGGTCGATCCCGATGGGGGCAACCGCGGCCAACCTGGTCGTGGCATACGAGCCGGTCTGGGCCATCGGCACCGGCCGCACCCCGACACTCTCCGAGATTGCCGAGGTCCACAGCTTCCTGCGCGGTCGGTTGCGCGGTCTGATCGGGGACGAGGCGACTGGCGTGCGCATCCTCTACGGCGGTTCTGTCAAGCCGTCGAATGCGACCGACATCTTTGCCGTGCCGCACGTGGATGGAGCGCTGGTTGGTGGGGCCAGCCTGAAGGCCGCGGATTTCGGCGCCATCGTCGCCGCGCTTTCCGCCGCCTGACGACCATCCCCTGTCGCGGACAGGCCAGCCCTGTCCGCACCCCCCGCCTAGGCTGCCAGCATGACACCGCTTGACCCGACGGCGCGAAGATCCCTCGTCGTCTCGAACCTCATATGCCTCGCCTCGATGGTGACATGGGCTGCCGGCCTTCCCGCCGCAGACCTGATCATTCCCCACATGCCACCCGTGGCCTTGACGGCCTGCCGCGCGCTCTTGGCGGCGGCGGTCCTGCTGCCGGTCTGGTGGCTGATGGAGGGGGGAAAGGTGGTACTGGGGGCGAACTGGTTGCGCGGTGCCTGGGTCGGCTTCGTCACCCTTGGTCTCGCCTCGTTCTTCGTGATCATTGCGCTGCAGTTCAACGATCCAGTCACAGTGGCCATCGTCAGCGCGGTGATGCCCGTGATCGGCATCCTACTGGAGTGCTTGGCCGATCATCGCCCGTTCACCCGCGCCTTGGCCGTTGGCCTGGTCCTGTCGGTTGCAGGTGGTCTGATCGCGGTCAGCGGCGCCGACGGAGAAGTCAGCTTTGGCATTGGCGTCCTTGCGGCCCTTGCCTCGGTCACCTTCTACACCTGGGGCTCGCGTGAGACGGTGAAGGCCTTTCCCGAACTGACTCCGCTTGGCCGCAGCACCATCACCATCGCAGGCGGAGCCATCGTCGCCACCATTGCCGCTTTGGCCGATGGCGTGCTGCGGGGTCAGTGGCCGGATTGGGCCGCCATCGGCTGGGTGGAGTTCGGTGGCCTGGCCGCGTTTTCCATCGGCTCGATGGCCATCGCGCAGCTGCTATGGATCGTCTCGGTGGGTCGGATCGGGATCGGTGCCGCATCGATGCACATGAACGCCGTCCCGTTCTATGTCATGCTGATGGTCTTCCTTGCCGGTGGTCCGTGGAACTGGTGGCAAACGCTGGGGGCAGCCATCGTCGTTACGGGCGCAGCCATTGCCCAGGGTCTCGTCGGGCGAGCAAAGCCATGATTGACCTTGCCCAATCGCCAACCGATCCCGCCTTCGTCCAGGATCCTTACCCGTTCTACGAACGCGCACGTGTGGTCGGGCCCTTCTTCCGCTGGTCCGACTACAACCTGGTCTGCACCGGCAACTCCGCTGCCGTGAACGCCATTTTCCGCGACCGCCGCTTCGGCCGCGAGCCGGTGGACCCCCTGCCCATCCCGCCGCACCTTGCCCCCTTCTACGCGGTCGAAGCCCATTCCATGCTGGAGCTCGAGCCGCCTCGTCACACGCGCCTGCGCAACCTTGTCCTGCGCGCCTTCACCTCGCGCCGGATCGCGGGGCTGGCCCCCGACATTACCGCACTGGCATCTGACCTCGCCGATGCCTTCCCGTCAGGCGACTTTGACCTTCTGACGGCTTTCGCCCAGCCGCTTCCCGTCCGCATCATCGCCCGCCTACTTGGCGTGCCTGAGGAGATGGCCCCCGACCTTTTGCGCTGGTCGAATGCGATGGTCGGCATGTACATGGCCGGCCGCACCCGCGCGATGGAGGACAAGGCCGTCGCCGCGACCGAGGCGTTCGTGACCTTCCTCCGCTCTTACATCACCGAACGCCGCGCTCGCCCCGGCGACGACCTGATCACCCAGCTGATCGCCGCCGAGATGGAGGGTGACAAGCTTTCCACCGACGAACTGATCTCGACCTGCATCCTGCTTCTGAACGCAGGACATGAGGCGACCGTCCATACCATCGGCAATGGCGTGAAGACGCTGCTCGAGACGCAGACGCCCAAATCCGCTCTCGCTGCTGAAGACGTCGACTCCACGGTCGAGGAAATTCTTCGCTACGACCCGGCGCTACACATGTTTACCCGTTGGGCCTACGAGGATATCGAGGTCATGGGCCACCGCTTCCGACGCGGTGACCAGGTCGGCCTCCTTCTTGCCGCTGCCAACCGTGACCCCGGCGTCTGGGATGACCCTGCCCGCTTCAACCCAGCCCGACCGCCAAAGCCCCTGGCCACCTTCGGCGCGGGCCTCCACTTCTGCGTTGGCGCACCGCTCGCGCGGCTGGAACTGCAGATCGCTCTGCCGATCCTATTCCAGCGCCATCCGAACCTCGCCCTTTCGGGCCAACCGGCCTATGCGGACGTCTACCACTTTCACGGACTGAAAGAATTGCGTGTAAGCGTCTGATCCGAAATTCCACTGGGGAGGGCGACAGCCCCGACGACGAGACAGGAAACTTGCGCGTCAACGCTCTTATAGAAGAACGCCCCTCACAATGGCAGCACCGTCGTCGACTTGATCTCTTCCATGCTCAGAAGTGCGGTCACATTGTAGATCCGAACCTCTGAAATGAGTGCCTGGTAGAACGTGTCATAAGCCCGCGCGTTCTTCACCCGCACCTTCAGGATATAGTCGATGTCCCCCGCCAGCCGGTGCGCCTCAAGCACCTCCGGCCGCTCACGCAGGGCCTTCAGAAACTTCCGCTGCCACTCCGCCTCATGCTCCGAGGTCCGGATCAGCACGAAGAAACAGGCCTCCAGCCCCAAGGCCTCCGGGTCCAGGATCGCCGTCGTCCGGGTTATCACCCCCTGCTCGCGCATCCTGCGGATCCGGTTCCACACAGGCGTCTTCGACGACCCCACTTTCCGGGCGATTTCATCCAGGGATTGCTCGGCATCCCCTTGCAGTTCGGACAGGATTTTCCGGTCCAGATCGTCCAGCGCGGCGCTCATTCCTGAATTCCCCTCTTTGGCGGAAAATAGGTTTCCCCGTGTGGCAGTATCGGAACAGCCATCCTTATCTGCAAGTCCCCATGGCTTGCATTCGGGAAAATGTCCTATATTGGACAGTGAAATTCCGGGAACATCGCCATGAGCCGCCGCTTCACCCCAAAGGTCGTCACCGCCAATCGCCTGCGCGAAGGCGACGTCGTCTACTTGACCGCTGACGACCAATGGTCGGCCTTTCACCATGAGGCCGAGTTGATCGAGGACGAGGCTCACGCACAAATGCGGCTTCTGCATGCCTCGGCGCAGAAACTGCTTGTTGTCGGCGCCTACCTCGCCGATGCCAAGCCCGGCCTGAATGGCCCCGAACCCACCCACTTCCGCGAGGAATTCCGCACCCGCGGCCCTTCCAACTACAACCACGGCAAGCAAGCCGATCTGGCGAACTGAGGCAGGCATGTATTCCTACTCCGACTTCGACGAAGGCTTCGTCCGTTCCCGTGTGGCGCAGTTCACCCAGCAGGTCGAACGCCGCCTCGACGGCTCGCTGACCGAAGATGAGTTCCGCCCGCTGCGTCTGATGAACGGCCTTTACCTGCAGCTGCACGCCTACATGCTGCGCGTCGCGATCCCCTACGGCACCGTAAGCCCGCGCCAGATGCGCCAGCTGGCCTATATCGCCGACACCTGGGACAAGGGCTACGGCCATTTCACCACCCGGCAGAACATCCAGTTCAACTGGCCGAAACTGCCCGACGTCCCCGCGATCCTTTCGGCCCTCGCCGACGTGGAAATGCACGCGATCCAGACCTCCGGCAACTGCGTCCGCAACGTCACCGCCGACCATTTCGCCGGAGCTGCCGCGGACGAGATCGCCGACCCGCGCCCCTATGCCGAGCTTCTTCGCCAGTGGTCCACCGACCACCCGGAATTCCAGTTCCTGCCGCGTAAGTTCAAGATCGCCATCACCGGCAGCCCGAACGACCGCGCCGTGACCAAGGCCCACGACATCGGCCTGCGCATGGTCCGCAACGCTGCTGGCGAGCCCGGGTTCGAAGTGATGGTAGGTGGCGGCCTTGGCCGGACCCCGATGATCGGCGTCACCGTGCGGGAGTTCCTGCCCGAGGCGGATCTTCTGCCTTACGTAGAGGCCGTCCTCAGCGTCTACAACACACTCGGTCGCCGCGACAACAAGTACAAGGCGCGGATCAAGATCACTGTGCACGAGACCGGCAAGGAAGCGATCACCGAGATGATCGAAGCCCGCTTTGCTGAGCTTCGCCCGCTTTTCGGCGGGAACGACCAGAAACTCCTGGCTGAAATCCGTGAGGCTTTCGCGCCCCCCGCCTTCCGCAACGCGCCCGTGGACGCCTATGACGCCTTTTACCAGGCCGACCCGGTCTTCCGCGCCTGGGCCGACACCAACCTGACCGCGCACCGCAACGCGCAGTACGCCATCGTCACGATCAGCCTTAAGGCGCACGGCCAGACGCCGGGCGATGCCTCCTCCGACCAGATGAGGCTCATCGCCGATCTCGCTGAAAAATATGGCCATTCCGACCTGCGGATCAGCCACGAACAGAACGTCATCCTGCCGCATGTCCACAAGTCCGACCTGCCGACCCTCCATGCGGCCCTGACCCAAGCGGGCCTCGGCACCGCCAACGTCGGTCTCCTCTCCGACATCATCGCCTGCCCGGGCATGGACTATTGCGCCCTCGCCACCGCCCGCTCGATCCCCGTCGCGCAGGAACTGGCGACCCATTTCGAGGCGCTGAAGCTGGAACACGAAATCGGCCCGCTGAAGATCAAGATTTCGGGCTGCATCAACGCCTGCGGCCATCACCACGTGGGCCATATCGGCATCCTTGGCCTCGACCGCGCGGGGGTGGAGAACTACCAGATCACCCTTGGCGGCGACGGCACCGAAGACGCTGTGATCGGCGAAAAGACCGGGCCCGGCTTTGCCTATACCGAGATCGTGCCCGCCATCGAACGCATCCTGCGCGCCTATCTTGACCTCCGGACCGAGCCGGCCGAGACCTTCCTTCAGGCCTTCAAGCGCGTGGGGATGGAGCCGTTCAAGCAGGCGCTCTACGACTCGGAAGACGCGCAAGATGCCGCGTGACGGGCGGCACGAGGGCCCGGTAGCCGAGCGTGTGGCCGCGCTGAATGCGCGCTACAAGCATCACTCGGCGACGGCTGTCCTCGAGCATGCGCTGAAGGACGATGACCTGGGCCGCGTAGCGCTTGTGTCGTCCTTCGGGGCGGAATCTGTCGTGCTCCTGCACCTAGTCAGCGTGATCGCGCCCGAGACGCCAGTTCTTTTCATCGACACCCGGATGCTCTTCCAGGAAACCCTCGACTACCAGCGTGAGCTGGCCGAGAAGCTGAACCTTTGCGACGTCCGGACGATCCGCGCAAACCCCGCCCGGGTCAGCTTTGAAGACCCGGACAATACCCTGCACCAGTTCAACACCGACAGCTGCTGCAACGTGCGCAAGGTCGAACCGCTGGAGAGGGCGCTGTCCAAATTCGACGGATGGATCACCGGCCGCAAGCGGTTCCAGAACGCCGACCGCGAAGCCCTGCAGTTCTTCGAGAACGAGGGCGACTTCCGCATCAAGGTCAACCCGCTGGCCCATTGGGGCCGCGAGGACATCGAAGAATACATGGTCGAGAACCGCCTGCCCCGGCATCCGCTGGTGGCCAAGGGCTACCCTTCCATCGGCTGCGCACCCTGCACCAG
>JAIXSA010000045.1 GCA_027484915.1 Paracoccaceae bacterium
CGTCAAGCGCGGCTGTGTCGAGGACCAGAAGGGCGGGGCCTTTCGGCAGGGCGTCAGTGACAGCGCTTTCGGTTACGATGACCGGGCAACCGGAGTCCTCGGCGTACAGGGCGAGGCGGTCGGCGGGGTAGGCGGGGTCCATCGGGACATAGGCCGCACCTGCCAACTGGATGCCCAGGGCACCGGCCACCATGTCGGTCGTGCGGCGGCAGGCGAGGCCGACGAGGGTGCCTTTGCGGACGCCCATCCGGTGCAAGGTGTTGGCGATGCGCGCGGCGCGGGCGGCAAGGTCGGCGTAGGAAAGCTTCGTCTCTCCGGCGATGACGGCGGTGGCGTCGGGGGTCCTGGCGGCCTGGGCCAGGATCGCGGCGGGGATGGTCAGGGTCCGGTCGTAGTCGCGGGCCGTGGCGGCGAGGGTGCCTGCATAGACCTGCGTCTCGGCGTCAGAGAGGGGCGAGAGGCTGGAAAGGTCGGCTTCGGGCTTGGCGGCCATCTCGGCAAGGAGGCGCGTGATGCGGGCTGAGAGGCGCTGTGCGTCCTCGGCGGGCATCCGGGTGGCGTCGTGCCAGAGGGACTTGGCCGTAAGGGTGACGATGGCCCCGGTCAGGGGTTCGGTGCCTTCGGTGACGGCGAGGCCCGAGGGCGTCAGCGCTGTCAATTCGGGTTCACGCAGCGCGAGATCGGCTGCAAGGCCAGTGGCAGCGTGGGCGGTGGCAAGGGCCCTGGCGGCGCGGGTTTCGGCGGTAGGGACGTCGCCCGAGGCATCCAGACGGACAGGGACCCACGGGAGGACGTAGCCCGGCGCGGGGTCCTGGCCTGTCGCGAAGGCGATGTCCCCGGCGCTGCGGCCGAGCGCGCGGAGGGCGGCGACGGCGAGCCAGGTGAGGCCAGCAGCAGGCAGCGGGATCTGGCGCCAGTCTTGCGGGCCGTTGGTGGCGGCAAGGACGTGGTCGGGCTTCAGGATCAGGGTGCGGAGGCGGGTTTCAGCCTCGGCCACCGGGGCGAGGGCGGCGTCGAGGGCTTGGGCTTCCGCTTCGGTCGGAGAGGCCAGCGACGCACCGGCGCGGGCGGTGTCGATGGGCAGGCCCTTGAGACACGTGAGGCCTTCAAGGCGGACGGCTCCGGTCGCACAGGCGACGGTGAGGCTGTCCGTGTCGCGTGCAAGAACGGTGCCGGGCGACCCGGTGCCGGGGATGACATCGGCATGGGCGACGGTCCAGACCTGGCCGGAAACCGCGATCTTGGCGACGGCCAGCGGGTTGCGGTAGCCGCCGTGGTCAAGGGCGCGGACGGTGCGGGCAACGGTCTCGGCGTCCCGGGTGAAGTCGAGGCGGCCGTCGGCGCGGGGACGGTCGGCGCGGCGCCAGACTTTCCGTGCCCCAGCGGCCTGGGGCTGGCGCGGCTGGCCCCCGGCCTCCATCGCGGTGATCACGTCGGGGAAGCTGTCGACAGCGGCTGCGAAGCAGCGGGCGTTCAGAGTGAAGGCGGTGTCGTCCGCTTCGATGTCGAAGGAGCGGGTGGCCAGCACCTCGCCCTCGTCGATCCCGGCGGTCATCAGGTGCCAGGTGATCGCGTGGGTCGCCTCGCCGTTCAGAAGCGCCCAGACCGGGGCGTTGAGGCCCGCGTAGCCGGGAAGTGGGCCGTCGTGGAAGTTCACCCCACCCTGGCGGGCGAGGTGCATGACGGGTTCGGGGACCAGCGACAGGTTGGCGACGGAGAGGATCCAGTCGACGTGGAGGCGCAGCGTGCGGTCCACGAGCCCCGTGCCGGGGGCAATCACGCGCAGCCCTGCAGCGGAGGCCCAGGCGGCCACCTTCGCCTCTCGCGTGACGACGGCGGAAAGCTGGTGCCCCCGCTCCAGCCAGCGCTTGCCGCATTCGACCGTCAGGCTTTCGTTGCCGATCAGAAGGGCAGTCAGGGTCATTGGTCTTCTCCGGTCACTCGGCAGCAAGTCGTTGATCAGGCGCGCGGAATTCGCCCGCTTCGGCCGCCTGGATCGCGGCCTTCATCCGGGCGGCAAGGACCCGGACGTTGGGTTCCAGCACCATCGAATCGTGGTCCCCAGGCACCTCCACCACGTCGAGACGCGGCGCAAAGGGGGTCCAGAGGTTGTCGTGGAAGACGTATTCCCGCGCCTCGGACACCCAGTTGCCCCCCGTGACCTTGTAGCGGCGGTCGAGCGGCGGGCGGTAGAGGACGACCTTGCCGTCCTCCCAGCCCTTCAGGTCGTAGACGCCGATGGCATGGCGGAAGGCGGCCTCGATGGCGGCGTTGTTGTAGGAGGGCACGGTCGGGTCGGGCTCGTTCGCGGCCTTGGCCCGGCGCGAGTGTTCCCATTCCCAGCGGCGCTTGGCCCATTGCGCGAGAAACTGCGGGCCGCCTGCGCGGATTTCGGCAAGCTTGATCAGGGCCTTGTCGGGCTTGGTGAGGAAGGGCCGGACCGGCAACGGCGTGTCGAGGAGGACCATGAGGGCCACCTCTTCGCCTTCCGCCCGCAGCATCTGGCCGATTTCCCATGCCGTCAGGCCACCGCCCGAGAAGCCGCCCAGAAGGTAGGGGCCCTTGGGCTGGACCTGGCGGATTTCGGCGAGGCAGGAGGCGGCGGCCTCTTCGATGGTCATGTGCGGCTTGTCGTCGCCGAAGAGGCCCTTGGCCTGAAGGCCGTAGAAGGGCCGGTCGGTGCCCAGAAGGCTGGCAAGGTGGCGGAGGTTCAACACGTTGCCGAACATGCCGGCGACGAGGAAGAACGGGGTCTTCGGTCCGCCATCGCCGCGATGCATGGCGACGAGGTGGGTGAACTTCGGGCCCGCCGGGTCGGCGAGTTCGGTCGGTGCGGGGGCGCTGTCGTCCTGTGGGCCGATACGCTCGATGACAAGGGCGGCACAGCGGGCGATGGTCGGGGCCTCGAACAGGACCGAGATCGGGAAGTCGACCTTCCACTGCCGCCGGATCATCGCAAACAAGCGCACGGCGATCAGGCTATGGCCGCCCAACGCGAAGAAGTCATCCTCGACCCCCACTTCGGCGACGCCGAGGAGTTCGGCCCAGAAGCCCGCGAGGGTGCGTTCGACCGAATTGCGCGGGGCGACGTAGGCGCTTTCCAGTTCCGGACGGGCGAAGCCGGGGCCTTCGGTTTCCGTGGCGACCGGGGCGTTGGCCTGTTTGACCAGCGCTTCGAGGTCGAGCGAGGAGACGAGGACCTGCGCGCCGTCGGCGGCGATGGCGCGGAGGAAGGCCTCGGCCCCCTCGGCGGGGCGGATGCCTCCCGCCAAGGCTTGTGCAAGGCGCTGTTCGGCGGGGGA
This sequence comes from Paracoccaceae bacterium, assembly GCA_027484915.1. Taxonomy (GTDB): domain Bacteria; phylum Pseudomonadota; class Alphaproteobacteria; order Rhodobacterales; family Rhodobacteraceae; genus Tabrizicola. The sequence goes on from JAIXSA010000045.1 coordinate 3,303, forward strand.
CTGGCCGCGTTGGTCGTCGTCGCGGATCACCTCGCGCGGGTTCGGGGCGGCGGGCTTGGCGAGGGCCTCCGAGAAGGCGACCTTGCGGAAGGTGATGGCTTCAACCTCGACCAGCACGCGGCCCGATGGGTCGGTCAGGGTGACGTCGAAGCTGGCGGTGTCGTCGGTGGGTGTGCCGGATAGGCGGACCCAGCTGCGGATTTCGGCGGGGAGTGCGGCGTGGACCCGGATGGCGGTGGTCATCACCGGGGCCCAGACGAAGCCCTCCTCGACCTTGGGCAGAAGTGCCATGCCCCAGCCGGTGCTGATGTCGTAAAGTGCTGGATGCAGCGCGGCGGTCGCGGTGTCGACCACGGCCTGCGGCGGGAGGGAGAGGGTCGCAAGGCCCTCGCGGTTGCCCAAGGCGGTGGCTTTCAGGACCTGCCAGCGCGGGCCGAAAGCGATGCGGTCTTCCTGGGCCGAGGGGAGGTTCTCTCCGCCTGCCGCTGTGACCTTTTCGGGGCAGCGCGCGGCGATGGCGGTCAGGTCGATGGTTCCCGCGGGCGCGTTGAGCGGGGTGACCCCCATCTCGGCAGTCAGCGCCCAGCCTTGCGGCTCCAGCGCGCGGGCCTGCAGACGCTGACTACCGTCACGGCCACGGGTCAGGCTGACGCGCAGGTCGCGGGGGAGGTCGGCCTCCAGCCGCAGGGGGCGGAAGACGGTGAGGTCGGTCAGCTGGAAGCCGGGTTTGGCACCGGCGGCGGCAAGGGCTTCGCCCGCGATTTCGGGGTAGGCCGAACCGGGGAGGACCGCCGTGCCGTCGAGAAGACGGTGGTCGTCCATGACCCAGTGGTCCTTGGTGAGGGTCGCGTGGAAGCGCGTCTCATCCTCACCCTTTTGCATCCGCTCCAGCACCAGTTGCCCTGGCAGCGGCGCACCTGCGTCCTTGCCCTGGCGGCGGGCGTCGGCGTCGGCGGCCATGCCGATGCCGGACCAGATGCCCCAGTTGACGGAGGTGACCTTGGTGAGGCCTCCAGAGCGGGATTTGGCGAAGGCGTTGAGGTATTCGTTTGCGGCGACATAGTCGGCCTGACCGGCGGGGGTCAGGACGGTGGAGGTGGAGCTGAACAGGACGATCCGGTCGACCGAGCCATCGGGGAGGACGGTGTCGAGGAGCTTCGTCCCGTGGACCTTGGGCGACAGGACCGCGTCGGCGCTGCCGGGGTCTTTGCCGAGGAGGGGGGCGTCGTCGACGGTGCCTGCGGCGTGGACGACGCCGTAGATCGGGCCGAACTCGGTCTTCACGCGGTCGAAGGCGGCGCGCATGTCCTCGGGGTTGCAGACATCGGCGGCGACGGCCATCACGCGGCCGAGGCGTTCAAGGCGCGACAGGACCCCGGCGCGGACCGAGCCGGGTTCGGGGACATGGCGGCCGATCAGGGCGACTTTGGCATGGCGGTCGCGCATCAGTCGTTCGGCCACGGTGACGCCGATCCCGCCGAAGCCGCCGGTGATGACCCAGACCGAGCCTTCGGGGACTTCGGCCTGTTCGGGGAGCTTCGCCGGGACGAGGCGGGTTTCCAGGCGGCGGCTGCCCCGGATTGCGGCGACGGTGTTGGCCGGGGTCGCGAGCATTTCTTCGAGGACGGCGGAGACGGTTTCCGCCGCGATCTTCTTGTCGAGCGTCACGTCGAGGAGGCTGGCCGTGATCCCCGGCAGTTCGCGCGGCAGGACGCGGACGGGGCCTGCGACGGTGGCTTTCTCGGGGTAGGGCAGCGCCTCGGTCCGGACCTGCGCCGCGCCGGAGGTGACGACGGTCAGGTGGGGCAGGGGCTTCAGGCCGATCTCGGCGATGGCCTGGCCGAGGAAGAAGAGGCTCCAGAAGCCTTGTTCAAGGTTCCGCTGGAAGAAGGAGGAGCCGGGGCGGAAGGCCTCTTTTTCCGTGACCAGCCAGAAGTGGGCGATCCGGGCCGGGGACAGGTCGCGCTGGGCGAGGTCGGCGAGGAGGGCGTCATAGCCTTCGCGCCCGTGTTCGGGGGCGAGCGTATAGGTGTCGTCCGAAGTGCGGGCGAAGGCGTCGCCGGCGTGGACGGTGATGACGCGGTGGTTCGCCACGCGCAGGCGCTGGACGGCGGCGCGAGCGAGGCCTGCCTCATCGGCGAAGACGAGCCAGGTGAGGGGCGCGCCGAGTTCTGTTTCGACGTCGACCGGGCAGTCCGCGGGCATGACGCGCCAGCCGATCTTGTAGCCGAAATCGGTCACGCTGTCGTGGCGGGTGGGGGTGAGGTCGGCCTCGGTCACCACCGCCGGTTGGCCGCGTTCGACGAAGTAGCGGCTGCGCTGGAAGGGGTAGGTCGGCAGGGGGACGCGGCGGCGTTTCGCCTCGCCCCAGAGTTGGGTCAGGTCGGGTTCCGTCCCGCAGGCCCAGAGCCGGCCGAGGGTGGCGATGAAGTGGCGGTCGTCGCTGACGGTGTCGTCGGGGTGCCGCAGGCTGGCCGGGACCGGCTGGCCGCCCATCGCGCCGTTGGCTTGGGCCAGCGAGGCCATCGCGCGGCCGGGGCCGACTTCGAGGTACACGCGGTCGGCTTTCTGGCGGAGCGTCGCCATGCCGTCGGCGAAGCGGACGGTGTTGCGCAGGTGCGCGACCCAGTAGTCGGGGCTTGTGGCTTCCGCGTCGGTCAGGATCTGGCCAGAGCGGTTGGAGATGATCGGGATCTGCGGCGGGCTGAGGTGCATCCCGGCCAGATGGGCGCGGAAGGCGGCAAGGATGCCTTCCAGCATCTTGGAATGTGCCGCGATGTCGATGGCGATGCGGGTGGTGTCGATGCCGTCGGCCTTGAGGCGTTCAGCCAAGTCCTTCAAGCCCGCGTCGGACCCCGAAACCACCGTCAGTTCGGGCGCGTTCACCGAGGCGATGTCGAGATCGCCCAGGTAGGGTTTCAGCGCGGCCTCGGACAGCGGGACGGATAGCATCCCGCCTGCAGGCACCGTATCGAAGAGCTGCCCGCGCAGGCGGACGAGGCCGACGGCGGCCTCCAGCGTCATCACTCCGGCCACGCAGGCGGCAGCGTTTTCGCCCATCGAATGGCCGATCAGGACGGCGGGCTGGATGCCCCAGCTTTCCCAGAGTTTGGCGAGGGCGACCTCGACGATCAGGATCAGCGGAAGCTGTTTCGAGGGCTGGCGCAGCGCCTCGGCGGCGGCCTTTTCCTGTCCCGCAGCGGGAAGCCAGAGGGCGCGGGTCTCGGCCTCGGCGTCGCCCAGGGCGGCGAGGCCGCGGTCCATCCATTCGGCGAAGACGGGTTCGGTCTCGTAAAGGTCGCGCGCCATGTTCGGGTATTGCGCACCGCCGCCGGGGAACATGAAGACGACGTCGGGGCGGTCGCCCAGACGGCGCTGGGTGAAGACGCGGCGGGGGTCGCCGACCTCCAGCATCCTGGCGGCTTCTTCATGGGTCTCGGCGACAACGACGCGGCGGTGTTCAAAAGCGCGGCGGCCTTCTTTGAGGGTCCAGGCGACGTCGGCGAGGTCTTGTTCGGGGTGAGCGCGGAGATGCGCGGCGAGCCGTGCGGAGGCTTCGCCGAGGGCCGACTGGCTGCGGGCGGAGAGGGTGATGAGCTGGAAGGGCCAGTCCGAAGTCTCGGACGCGGCAAGGGCAGGCGGCTCCTGCACGACGACGAAGGCGTTGGTGCCGCCGACGCCCAGCGAGTTCACGCCTGCGCGGCGGGGGCCCTTGCGGCGGGGCCAGTCGGAGAGCCGGTCGTTGACGCGGAAGGGGCTGCCGTCGAAGTCGATGGCGGGGTTCGGGGCCTCGAAGTTGAGGGAGGGCGGAATCTGGCCGTGGTGGAGGGCCAGGGTGGTCTTGATGAGGCTGGCCACACCAGCGGCGGTGTCGAGGTGGCCGATGTTGGTTTTCACCGAACCGATCCGGGCGAAGCCTTTCGCGTCGGTGGTTCGGCGGAACGCCTCGGTCAGGGCGGCGACCTCGATCGGGTCGCCAAGGTAGGTGCCGGTGCCGTGGCATTCGATGTAGTCGATGGTTTCGGCCGGGGTGCCAGCGACGGCCAAAGCGGTGGCGACGCAGGCGGATTGGCCTTCAACCGAGGGTGCCAGATACCCGGCCTTCGCGGCGCCGTCGTTGTTGACGGCCGATCCCTTGATGACGCCCCAGATGTGGTTGCCGTCGGCGAGGGCGTCCTCAAGGCGGCGAAGGAGTACCGTGCCCGCGCCCGAGCCGAAGACGGTGCCTTGCGCGCGGTGGTCGAAGGCGTGGCAGACGCCGTCGGGCGACAGGACCTCACCCTCCTTGTAGATGTAGCCACGGCCCTGGGGCATGTCGATGGTGACGCCCCCCGCAAGGGCCATGTCGCATTCACCGTTCAGCAGCGCCTGCACCGCGTAGTGCGTGGCGACGAGCGAGGTGGAGCAGGCGGTCTGCAAGCCAAGGCTCGGGCCCTTCAGGTCGAAGACGTGGCTCACGCGGGTCGACAGGAAGTCCTTGTCGTTCCCCGTGTGCCGCAGCAGGAACATGCCGGTGCTTTCCACCAGCGCCGGGTTCGAGCAGAGGTTGAAGTAGAAGTAGCTGCCCATCCCGCAGCCTGCGAAGACGCCGATGCGGCCCTTGAAGCCTTCCGGCGTGTGGCCTGCATTCTCCAAAGCCTCCCACGCGACTTCCAGGAACTGGCGGTGCTGGGGGTCAAGGATCGCGGCTTCCTTCGGAGAAAACCCGAAGAATTCGGCGTCGAAGCGGTCGTAGCCTTCCAGAAGGGCGGCGGCGGGGACGTAGTTCGGGTTGCGCAGAAGCGCCGGGCTTTCGCCCGAGGCGAGAATCTCTTCTTCGGACAGGCGGCGGACTGAAGAACGGCCGTCGCGCAGATTTTCCCAATAGGCGTGGATATCCGCAGCGCCCGGAAGGTGCGCGGCCATGCCGACAATGGCAATGTCGGTCTCTGCGGGGGTGTCCTGCAGTGCGTCCTTCATGCGACTACCTTCTTGTCTGGTCCTTGGCGGCGACCGCCCTGCCGCAGGTCATGACCCCGGTGGAACCGACGTCCTTTCCTGCCGGTGGCAAGGTCGCTGGACGTCCTGGCGCAAACGCGCCTACCATGCACATGCCCGAAATGTGGCAGCTCATCTGAGTCATCAACGATTCGCGCGCCGTCAAAAATTTCCTTGACCTTTCCTACCGCACCTTGTCCGGATACGCACGGACATTGGTCCAGAAAAACGCCATTCCTGCGGCAATACCCGTTCTAGGCTGCTGATTTTTCTACATTGTTGCCAGGTTGGCATCAGTTAAGCCGAAGACGTCGCCTTGCCGCCCCACACTGCTTATGAGAGGGCGCAAAATTCCTCCGAATCCGGGATATTGCTTTAGGATGATTAGATGACGCGTCAAAGAACCCGGAAGTTGTTTTCCCGCATCCTGTGGTTCGATCAGGATGCCGGCAACGTCCCCGTCCCAGCCATGCCAGCCTTCGTCGCCGACTCTGGTCCCGAGGCGGCACCCGCCGCGCCACCAGAAAGCCGCCCGACCGTTCCCGTGCCGCGTCGGGTTCGGTCGCGTCTCCTTGCGCCAGAACCTCAGCCCGCCCTGCAGGGTGACATCTACACCGAACATTTCGGACTTTCCGCGCGTCCCTTCGCGCTGACGCCCGACCCGGATTTCCTGTACTGGCCGCAGTCGCACCAGCGTGCCTACACGATGCTGGAATACGGCATCCGCGCCAATGCCCCGATCACGCTGATCACCGGTGAAGTCGGGGCGGGCAAGACCACGTTGCTATTGCATCTGATCCGCTCGCTTGGTCCCGAGATCCGCGTCGGCCTGATCTCGAATCCGCACGGATCGCGGGCCGAGCTTTTGCGCTGGGTCCTGCACGCGTTGGACCAGCCAGCCGACCTGAACGAAAGCTATGTCGACCTCTTCTCGCGGTTCCAGTATTTCCTTCTATCCGAATACGCCTCCGGCCGCTCGGTCGTGCTGATCTTCGACGAGGCGCAGAACCTGACCGCCGAGGCGCTTGAGGAACTGCGGATGTTCATCAACATCAACTCGGGCAAGGACGAGGTGCTGCAGCTGGTGCTGATCGGCCAGCCCGAGCTGCGCGACCTGGTTTCGCAGCCGAACATGCGGCAGTTCGCGCAGCGCGTCGCGGCCAGTTACCACCTGACGGCAATGGACCTGAAGACGGTTCGCGGCTACATCCCACACCGGCTGAAGGTGGCCGGGGCCGAGAAGCGCATTTTCACGGGGCCGGCAATCGACCTCATCTATCAGGTGACCCGGGGCGTGCCGCGCCTGGTGAACCAGATCTGCGACCTTGCGCTGGTATATGCCTTCACCCGGGGCAAGCGTACGGTAACTCCGGCGATCGTCCAGCAGGTTCTGGACGACGGCGTCTTCTTTTCGGCGAACGCCGCACGACCCAAGAGTGAGACCTGAATGACGCTCGATTTGCGCTTTTACCTTTCCCTGATCCTGCGGCGGCTGCCGATCATCATTGCGATCACTTTCACCGCGACGATGGCGGGGGTTCTTTATGCCGTGTCACTGCCGCCGATCTATCGTGCCGAGTCGCGGCTTCTGATCGAAAATGCGCAGATCCCGGACGAGCTGGCTGCCTCGACCGTAAGATCGACGGCGGACGAGATCCTGCTGTCGATCCAGCAACGCATCTTCACCCGCGAGAACCTGACGGCCCTGAACGACCGGCACGAGCTTTTCCCGGACGATCCCGAAATCACCCTGTCCGGCAAACTGGACCAGCTTGCCAATCGCATCGCGATCTACATGCCGGCGACGCAGGGCAACACCGGAGTCGTGCATGTGTCCTTCGCGGCCGGCGATCCGGAACTTTCGGCCAGCGTCACCAACGACATCGCCGAGCAGATCCTGCAGTGGAACACCGAGTTGCGCACCCGCGCCTCGGGCAACACGCTGGATTTCTTCGACCAGGAAGTGCGCCGCCTGACCGAAGAGCTGGCCCAGCAGAACGCCAAGATCCTGGAGTTCGAGCAGCAGAAGCGCGATGCCCTGCCCGAAAGCCTGGAATACCGACGGACCCGGCAGGCCAGCCAGCAGGAGCGCCTGCTGCAGGTCAACCGCGAGCTGGCCTCGCTGCGCGACCGCCGCGATCGGCTGACCGAGCTTTACGACCGGACCGGACGGCTGGTGACCTC
>JAIXSA010000014.1 GCA_027484915.1 Paracoccaceae bacterium
CTTGTCGCTGACCTTGGCCCGCGCCTCCAGAGATCCGGCAAGGAAATACTTGCCGCCGATCAGGAACTCTGGCCCGAAGCCGCGGCTGACCGCGATCCCCAGCGACCGGTAGGGCTGCCCCCGCACTGTGCCGCCGCCACCCGAGAAGAACAGGTCGTCCCGCGGGGTTTCCAGCAGGCTGGAGCCGAAGACCGCCCCCGCCTGAACCCGCGCGGCCAGGACGAAGCGGCCCGGCTCACCCAGGCTGCGGTAGATGCGGCCATCCATCGTCGCCCGCAGGCCCGATCCCGTGGTGCCGAAGCCGGCAAAGGGCTTTGCCTCGGCATCGAGGTAGAAGCCTTTGGTCGGGTTGTTCGACACGTCCCGCTTGTCCCAGGTGAGACCGACGGGCAGCGAAAGGTTGCGAAACGTGAAACTGCCGCCGGGGTCGTTGCCGTCGAGGTAGTCGTAGGTCAGCCCGACCCGTCCGGTCAGCGTCTCGGAAAAGATGTGGCTGAACTTCAGGCCGAAGGTGACTGAATCCAGCGCATAGTCGATCTCGTCCTGATGGCTGTAGCCCAGCACAAGGCCCGCAGTCGTGTCGGGCGTCAGGGTCGCCGGTCGGTCCAGCGTCACCTCGACCCCGTAGTCGATCCCGCTTTCGCCTGACCCGATGTTGGTCACATCCGCCGCGACGCCCAGCCGTTCGCCCCCACCCAGCAGGTTCCGGTGCAGCCAGTCAGCGGACAGCGACACCCCGTCAAGACTGGCGATTTCGGCGCCGAAGTAATAGCGGCGGGGCTTCTGCTCGACGACGGTCGCCGTGATCCCCAAGAGGTCGGGGGCCGTGACCTGTTCATCCTCGGTCAGCGCCACCGAGGCGAAGATACCCGTCCGCCGCAAGCGGGTTTCCGCGCGGCGCAGCTCGGTCTCGCTGAAGGTTTCGCCTTCAGGCAGGCCCGCGATCTTGCGGATGCGGCGCTCGCGCATCCGCTCCTCGCCGGTGATTTCCAGCCGCCCGAAGCGCAGTTTCGGGCCGGGCGCGATCCCGACATCAGCGTCCAGCCGTCGTGCTGCGTGGTCGGCGATGATCTCTTCGCGGGAAACGAATGCCTTGGCATGTCCCGTCTCGCGCCAGGTCGAGATGGCCACGTCCACCGCGTCGGCCACCGCCCCACTTTCCGCCACTGCACCGGCCTGAAAGCCTGTTGGCAGCACGGTCCCAGGTGCCTGCGGCGCGATCCGGGCCATCCCGAACCGGAACGGATCGCCAGGATCGACGTCGATGCGGATCGTCGAGATTGTCGTCGGCGCCTCCAGCGCCGGAATGGCCGCCGCCTCGCGCCCGTCGATCCGGATGCGGATCACGACCGAGTAATGCCCCCTTGCATACATCGCCGCCAGAAGCCGGACATAATCCGCCCGGGCGGCGGCCAGCAGGTCCTGTGGATCGGTCTGGCCCTGGGCTTGCAGCGAGTGCAGTTGCGACGCCACTTGCACCGCTTCCGTCAGGTCTTTGGACCCGCCCGCAACAACGATGTCCAGCCGGTCCAGCGCAACGACCGGTCCTGCGCCAAGGCCCAACAGGACCGCAGCGACAGTCCCTCGGAACTGCAGCACATGGCGAACTGAAAGCACCTGAACGATCCTCATCGGCAGCCTTGGACTGGACTATCGCAGCTTGTGCCGACCCCTTCAATCAGAGCAAACCGTGTGGGCGGAGTTGGGTTCCATTACTGCCGCGCAGGTTCCTATTGCAGACTCGGGACGAGCGGCCTATATGCATCCCAACAGCTGCTTCCGGGTCCAAACCTGAAGCTACCGAAAGTCACGGGCGGGCCGCTGGGTCCGCTTTTTTGTTTCTGGAATATGAATGTCCGACCTGATCGCCAAAACTGCCATAGACCGCCGCCTTGCCGATATCGTCGGCCCGGTGATCGAAGGGCTTGGCTTTGAACTGGTCCGCATCCGCCTGATGGGCGGCAAGACGCGTATCCTGCAGATCATGGCCGACCGCCCCGATGGCGGCATCGGCGTTGACGAACTTGGCGACATCTCTACCGCCGTGTCCGCCGTCCTGGACGTGGAAGACCCGCTTGAGGACAACTACGTGCTTGAAGTGTCCTCGCCCGGCATCGATCGGCCGCTGACGCGTCTGAAGGATTTTGATGTCTGGAAGGGCTGGGAAGCCCGGATCGAGACGACCGAACTGATTGACGGTCGCCGCCGATTCAAGGGCGATCTTGCCGGGGTCGAGGGCGAAGAAGTCCTGATCACCATCGAGGACTCGGGCGAAGAGGTCACCATCGGCCTGCAGTTCGACTGGCTCTCGGACGCCAAGCTGATCCTTTCGGATGAGCTGATCGCCGAGATGCTGCGCCAGAAGAAGGTGGCCGAGCCCACCGACGGCCAGTTCGATGAGATTGAAGAAATCGACGGGGACGAGGACGACGAGCCCACCCCCGAGACGAAACACTAGGGAGTAGACCCATGGCAATCACCTCCGCCAACCAGCTGGAGCTTCTGCAGACCGCCGAAGCCGTGGCGCGCGAAAAGATGATCGACCCGGACCTGGTGATCCAGGCGATGGAGGACAGCCTCGCCCGGGCCGCCAAGTCCCGCTATGGCGCCGAGATGGACATCCGGGTGAAAATCGACCGGAAGACCGGCCGCGCGTCCTTCACCCGCGTCCGCACCGTGGTCGAGGATGACGCGGTCGA
>JAIXSA010000039.1 GCA_027484915.1 Paracoccaceae bacterium
AAGGGCGCGGCCGAGGCGATTGCCGGGGGCTGGCATGGCGATCCGTTCGGCGTCCTGGGGCCGCACAAGGGGACGAAGGGCTGGGAAATCCGGGCCTTCGTGCCAGGGGCAGAGCGGCTGTTGGTCGTCAGCGGCAAGACGGTCGCAGAGGCCGATCCCTATCCGGGGCTGCCGGGGCTTTTCACGTACCAGATGGCGCGGAAGGCGAACTACAAGTTCCGCGCGGAAGGCTTTGGAAATACGTGGGAGTTCGAGGACCCCTATCGTTTTGGCCCCGTGCTTGGCGAAATGGACGAATACCTTCTTGGCGAAGGCAGCCACCGGCGGCTCTGGCAGGCGCTGGGTGCGCATGTGCTGTCGCATGAGGGTGTCGACGGCGTGCATTTCGCAGTCTGGGCGCCCAATGCCGAACGCGTCTCGGTCGTGGGGGACTTCAACGTCTGGGACGGCCGCCGCAACCCGATGCGCCGCCGAGGTGCGACGGGGGTCTGGGAGATATTCATCCCCGGTCTGGGCGAAGGCACGGCCTACAAGTACGAGATCAAGGGACCGGGTGGTCAGGTCATGCCGCTGAAGGCCGATCCGGTGGGGTTCGGCTCTGAACATCCGCCGGCAAATGCGTCTGTCGTCAGGACAATCCGGGGCGACTGGCATGACGGCGACTGGATGGAGGGACGGGCGGCGAAACATACCATCGACGCACCGATCAGCGTGTATGAGGTGCATCTGGGGTCATGGCGGCGCGCGCCGGGCGACCGGATGCTGAGCTACCTGGAACTTGCCGAGCAACTGGTCGACTATGCGGCCGACATGGGCTTCACCCATATCGAATGCCTGCCGGTCAGCGAGTATCCGTTCGACGGCTCATGGGGGTACCAGCCGGTCGGGATGTTTGCGCCGACGATCCGGCATGGCACACCCGAAGAATTCCGCGCTTTTGTCGATGCGGCGCACCGCAAGGGTCTGGGGGTCATCCTGGACTGGGTGCCGGGGCATTTCCCGACGGACGCGCATGGCTTGGGCCGTTTTGACGGCACCTCGCTTTACGAGCACCAGGACCCGCGCGAGGGCTTTCACCAGGACTGGAACACGCTGATCTACAACTATGGCCGGGTCGAGGTGAAGAACTACCTCGTCTCCAACGCCCTGTATTGGCTGGAGGAATACCACGTCGACGGTTTGCGCGTTGATGCCGTGGCCTCGATGCTTTACCGCGACTACAGCCGCAAGCAGGGGGAGTGGATCCCGAACAAGGACGGCGGCCGCGAGAATTACGAGGCGATCGACGTCCTGCGCACGACGAACATCACCGCCTATGGCGAAGTGCCGGGAATCATGACGATTGCCGAGGAGTCGACGGCCTTTCCGGGGGTTTCGCGGCCTGCGAACTGGGGCGGGCTTGGGTTCGGGTTCAAGTGGAACATGGGGTGGATGAACGACACCCTGTCCTACATGCAGAAGGACCCGATCTACCGGCGGTATCACCACGGCCAGATGACCTTCGGCCTCGTCTACGCCTGGTCCGAGAATTACATCCTGCCGATCTCCCATGACGAGGTGGTGCACGGCAAGGGCTCGATGCTGTCGAAGATGCCGGGGACCGCTTGGGAGAAGTTCGCCAACCTGCGCGCCTTTTACGGGTTCATGTGGGCGCATCCGGGCAAGAAGCTTCTCTTCATGGGACAGGAGTTCGCCCAAGGGGCGGAGTGGAACCACAACCAGAGCCTTGACTGGCATCAGCTTGATATTGCGGAACATAAGGGCATGCAGCGGCTGGTTCGGGACCTGAATCGGGTCTACCGCGAGACGCGCGCTTTGCATGTCAACGACACCCGTCCGGAGGGCTTTGCCTGGATCGAATCGAACGACGCCGAGGCCGGGGTCTTCGCCTGGGTCCGCAAGGGGAACGACGGCGACAAGCAGGTCGTGGCAGTGGTGAACATGACGCCGCTGGAGTGGACGTACCGGCTTGGCCTTCCTGCCGCAGGCAAGTGGCATGAGATCCTGAATACTGACGCCGGGGTCTATGGCGGGGGAAACCGTGGCAACCTGGGAGGGGTGACCACGGAAAAGACGCCCTGGCACGGCCAGACGCAATCGGCACTTGTCACGCTGCCGCCGCTGTCGGCACTCTATTTGCAGCAGGATTGAATTCGGCGGATCGAACCGCCCCGGGGAGGGAAAAATGATGAAGGCAAGACCGAACCAACGCCTGTCAAGCCAGGCCATGGCGTTCGTTCTCGCAGGGGGCCGTGGGAGCCGTCTGAAGGAACTGACCGACCGGCGGGCGAAACCTGCGGTCTATTTCGGCGGCAAGACGCGGATCATCGACTTCGCGCTGTCGAACGCGCTGAACTCGGGCATCCGCAAGATGGCGATTGCGACCCAGTACAAGGCGCATTCCCTTATCCGCCACGTCCAGCGCGGCTGGGGTTTCTTCCGGGCCGAGCGGAACGAATACCTGGACATCCTGCCCGCCAGCCAGCGGATGGACGAGGTCAACTGGTATCGCGGCACTGCCGACGCCATCGCGCAGAACATCGACATCATCGACAGCTACGGCATCAAGTATGTGATCGTCCTGGCAGGCGACCACATCTACAAGATGGATTATGAAGTCATGCTGCGCCAGCACGTCGAGCAGGGCGCCGACGTGACCATCGGTTGCCTGACGGTGCCGCGCAAGGAAGCCACGGCCTTCGGGGTCATGCATGTGGACGCCTCGATGCGGATCACCGACTTTCTGGAAAAGCCCAAGGACCCTCCGGCCATTCCGGGCGATCCGGACCACGCGCTGGCCTCGATGGGGATCTATGTCTTTGACTGGGCCTTCCTGCGCGATCTTCTGATCCGTGACATGCAGGACGACAATTCGACCCACGATTTCGGGTTCGACCTGATCCCGAACATCGTCAAGAACGGCAAGGCCGTGGCGCACAAGTTCGCCGACAGCTGCGTGATGAGCGGTCTGGAGACGGAACCCTACTGGCGCGACGTGGGAACGATCGACGCCTTCTGGCAGGCCAACATCGACCTGACCGACTTCATCCCCAAGCTTGACCTCTACGACAGCGCCTGGCCGATCTGGACCTATGCCGAGATCGTGCCGCCGGCGAAGTTCATTCATGACGAGGACGGGCGGCGCGGGTCGGCAGTGTCTTCGCTGGTCAGCGGCGACTGCATCGTCTCGGGCTCGTCGGTGTCGAACTCGCTTCTCTTCACCGGTGTCCGGACGCATTCGTGGTCCAGCCTCGAATATGTCGTGGCCCTGCCTCAGGTCACGGTTCACCGCAAGGCGCAGCTGAAGAACTGCGTGATCGACCGGGGGGTGGTCATCCCGGAAGGTCTGGTGGTCGGCGAGGATGCCGAGGAGGACGCCAAGTGGTTCCGCCGGTCGGAAGGTGGGATCGTGCTGATCACCCAGGACATGCTGGATGCCCGGGCCAAGGCGGTCGGCTGACTGGACCTTGCCCGGGGGGTCGTTTAACTCCGGGTAGGACGTTGCGGAAAGGCAAGGCAAATGGGCGGTCGGGTTCTGTCGGTGGCCTCGGAATGCGTGCCTCTGGTCAAGACCGGGGGACTGGCAGACGTCGTAGGGGCACTGCCCGCTGCCCTGCGCCCCACAGGCTGGGACATGCGGGTGCTGTTGCCGGCCTACCGGGCCTTGCGGGCACGTTCGAAGGACTGGCCCGTGGTCTGGGAGGAGCCGGATCTCTGGGGTGGTACGGGCCGGGTGTTGGCCGGGGAAGAGGCGGGAGTGCCGCTTCTTCTGCTGGACGCGCCGCATCTTTACGACCGCGAGGGTGGCCCCTATTCAACCCCCACGGGCGATCATCCCGACAATGCGATCCGGTTCGCGGCGCTGTCCTGGGTCGCTGCCCGGATCGCACGCGAAGGGCTGAATGGGTGGAAGCCCGATGTCCTGCACGCGCATGATTGGCAAGCGGGCCTGGCCCCGGCCTATCTGGCATATCATGGCAACGGCGGCTGCAGGTCGGTCATCACCATCCACAACATCGCCTTCCAGGGCTGGGCGCCGGGCCACATGCTGGGCATCTTGCGCCTGCCGGGACATGCCTTCCATGCCGATGCGCTGGAATACTACGGCGGAATCTCGACCCTGAAGGCCGGACTGGTAACAGCGGACTGGATCACCACGGTCTCGCCATCCTATGCGGCCGAGATCATGCGCGAAGAGTTCGGGATGGGCCTGCAAGGGGTGATCGCGAACCGGGCGGCGGTGGTCTCGGGCATCCTGAACGGGGTGGATACCGAAAGCTGGTCGCCGATGGCCGAGGACCCACCCTTCGGGCCGAAGTCTTTAGCCGGAAAGGCCACGTGCCGCGCACGCTTGTGCGAGGAATTCGGGCTGGATGTACCGGGCCCCCTGGCCATCGTGGTCAGCCGCCTGACCGACCAGAAGGGCATCGACCTTCTGCCGCAGGTGATCCCCGATTTCGTCTTGGGCGGTGGCGGGCTGATCGTCCTCGGCTCGGGCGATCCGGGGATGGAGGGCGCGATGCGCGCCCTTGCGGCCCGGTTCCCGGGGCGTGTTGCAGTCCAGATCGGCTATGACGAGAAGCTGAGCCATCGCCTCTTCGCCGGGGCGGATGCCGTGCTGGTGCCAAGCCGGTTCGAACCTTGCGGGCTGACGCAGATGTACGGGCTGCGGTATGGCACCTTGCCGGTCGTGTCGATGGTGGGCGGACTTGCCGACACGGTGATCGGAGCCAATCCCGCGACGCTTGCCGCGGGGGCCGCAACCGGGGTGACATTCCATCCGGTGGACACGCTGGCGTTCGGCCGCGCGCTCGGTCAGCTGCTGGAGCTTTATCGCCAGCCGAAGCTTTGGGCGAAGTTGCGGGCGAATGCGATGGCGCATCCCGTTGGCTGGGAGACCAGTGCCGCCGCCTATGCGGGCCTTTACGAAAGGCTGACCGCGTGACACCGCAGACCGTCTCGCTGCCCGCGCGGCTGCAAGGCCATGCGGTCAGCCCGGGCCGCCCTTGGCCGATGGGTGCCTCGCTGACCGGCGACGGGGTCAACTTTGCCGTTTTCTCGGCCCATGCCGAACGGATCGAGCTTTGCCTCTTCACTCCCGACGGCAGGAAGGAGATGGCCCGCCTGCCGATCATCGAACGTGACGGGGACATCTGGCACATTCATGTCGGTGGTCTGACTGTGGGGACGGTCTACGGCTTCCGCGCGCACGGGCCCTATACGCCCGAACAGGGGCACCGCTTCAACCCGAACAAGCTGCTGCTGGACCCCTATGCCCGCGCGCTGGAAGGGCGTCTCAAGTGGTCGGACGCGCTGATGGGCTACAAGATCGGCTCGCCACGGGGGGACCTCAGCTTCGACACCCGCGACAGCGCCTTTGCAGTGCCGAAGGCGGTGGTGACCGACCCCTCGTTCACCTGGGGCAACGACCAGTCTCCCCGGACCCCGCGCATCGATACCGTGATCTACGAGGCGCACGTCAAGTCCATGACCATGCTGCATCCGGGGGTCGAGAAGGGCCTGCGGGGCACCTACCTCGGCCTCTCCTCCGACCCGGTGATCGACCACCTGCTGAAGCTGGGCGTCACCGCGATCGAGCTTCTGCCAGTGCAGGCCTACATCGACGACCGGTTCCTGGTCTCGAAGGGACTGCGCAACCACTGGGGTTACAACACGCTGGCTTTCTTCGCCCCAGAACCCCGCTACATGAGTCAGGGCGCGCTGTGGGAATTCCAGACCATGGTCCGCCGCTTCCATGCGGCGGGGATCGAGGTGATCCTGGACGTGGTCTACAATCACACCGCCGAGGGCGACGAATGGGGGCCGACACTGTCCTTCCGCGGTCTCGACAATGCCAGCTACTACCGGTTGAGCGGGGGTGGACGAACCTATGCCAATGACGCGGGCACCGGAAACACGCTGAACCTGACGCATCCGATGGTGCTGCGGATGGTGATGGACAGCTTGCGCTACTGGGTCGAGATGACCCATGTCGATGGCTTCCGCTTCGACCTTGGCACCGTCCTTGGGCGCGAGATGCATGGCTTCGACCCGAACGGTGGCTTCTTCGACGCGATCCGGCAGGACCCGACCCTAAGCCGCGTCAAGCTTATCGCCGAGCCCTGGGACATCGGCCCGGGCGGCTATCAGGTGGGGGCCTATCCGCACCCCTTCCACGAATGGAACGACAAGTTCCGCGATGGGGTGCGGAGGTTCTGGAAGGGCGATGCTGGCATGACGCGGGACCTGGCGGCCCGGCTTCTGGGCAGCGCCGAGCGGTTCGACCATTCCGGGCGGGCTGCGACCTCCAGCGTCAACTTCATCACCAGCCACGACGGGTTTACGCTGCAGGATCTGGTCAGCTTCACCATCAAGCGCAACTTCGCCAATGGCGAGGACAACCGCGACGGCCACCATGAGAACCACTCCGACAACATGGGGGTCGAGGGGCCGACGAAGGATACCAAGGTCCTGGCGGCGCGGGCCTTGCGGAAGCGGAACCTGCTGGCGACGCTGATGCTGTCCCAGGGCGTGCCGATGCTGCTGGCGGGGGACGAAATCGGCCATACTCAGGGCGGCAACAACAACGCCTACGCCCAGGACAACGAAACATCCTGGATCGATTGGACCAAGGCCGATGCCGATCTGACGCGCTTCGTGCAGCGCCTGGCGGCCCTCCGGCGCGAGCTGCCGGTCCTGCGCCAGCGGCGGTTCCTGCACGCGCGGCAGCGGTCTTCGGATGGATTGCCGGATGTGATCTGGCGCCGGGCCGATGGGACGGTGCCGCAGTCCGAGGAATGGCACGATCCGGCCTTCCGCTGCCTTTGTGTCGAGCTTCGGATGCAGGCCGAAGGTGGCGATCCGAACCCAGAAGCGGTCTTTGCCGTCTTCAACACCGGCACGGCGGCATCCCTGCACCTGCCGGACACCGCACCGGGCTGGGAGCTTCTGCTCGACACGACGCGGCCCGAGGTCCACGGGACCGGCGTGGCCTCGGACTTGACGCAAGTGCCTGCGCAATCCGTACTGCTGTTCCGGTCGCTGACCGGCAAGGGAGGAAGACCATGACCCAGATCACCATCGTCCAGACCCAACCCATCTCGGGGCAGAAGCCGGGAACCTCCGGCCTGCGGAAGAAGACCCCGGTCTTCATGGGGCGGCACTATCTGGAGAATTTTGTCCAATCGATCTTCGATGTGGTCGGCGCGGCGGGGAAGACCTTTGTTCTGGGCGGTGACGGGCGCTACTTCAACGACCGCGCGGCGCAAGTGATCCTGCGGATGGCGGCGGCGAATGGCGCGGCGCGGGTGATCGTGGGGCAGGGGGCGATCCTGTCGACCCCCGCGGCCAGCCACTTGATCCGGCTGAACACGACCGATGGCGGAATCATCATGTCGGCCAGCCACAATCCCGGCGGGCCCGAGGAGGATTTCGGCGTCAAGTTCAACATGCCGAATGGCGGCCCTGCTCCGGAGGGCGTGACCGAGGCGATGTACAAGCGGACGACCGAGATCACGGACTACAAGGTGCTGGAGGCGCAGGACGTCGACCTGTCGCGGGTCGGTCGGCATAAGTTGGGGTCGATGGTCGTTGATGTGGTCGACCCCGTGTCGGACTACGCCGCGCTGATGGAGACGCTGTTCGACTTTCCCGCGATCCGGGCGATGTTCGCGGGCGGGTTCCGGATGCGGATGGATTCGATGTGCGCCGTCACTGGGCCTTACGCGGTGGAGATCCTGGAAAACCGCCTCGGCGCGCCGAAGGGCACTTGCGTCAACGCAACGCCGCTGCCGGATTTCGGCGGGATGCATCCCGACCCGAACCCGACCTGGGCCAAGGCGCTGATGGACGAGATGTTCGGCCCTGCCGCCCCGGATTTCGGCGCGGCAAGCGACGGGGACGGGGACCGGAACATGGTGGTCGGGCGGGGTGTCTATGTTTCGCCGTCCGACAGCCTCGCGGTGCTGGCGGCGAATGCGCACCTTGCACCCGGCTATGCCAAGGGCCTGAAGGGCGTCGCGCGGTCGATGCCGACGTCGGCGGCCGCGGACCGGGTGGCCGATGCACTGGGGATCGGGAAATATGAGACGCCCACGGGCTGGAAGTTCTTCGGCAACCTTTTGGACGCGGGCCGCGCCACGATCTGCGGCGAAGAAAGCTTCGGCACCGGATCGGACCACGTGCGCGAGAAGGACGGGCTTTGGGCCATCCTTCTGTGGCTGAACATCCTTGCGGTGCGCAAGCAATCCGTTGCCGACATCCTGCGCGAACATTGGGCGAAGTACGGTCGCAACTATTACAGCCGCCATGATTTCGAAGCCATCGAGGTCACCAAGGCCGATGCGATGATGGCGGCCCTGCGCGGGTCGCTGGCCGGGTTGCCGGGAAAGACGGTCGAGGGGATGACCGTCCAGGCGGCGGACGATTTCGCCTACACCGACCCGGTGGATGGCAGCATGAGCCAGAAGCAAGGGGTCCGGGTCCTGTTCCAAGACGGCAGTCGCATCGTCTATCGACTGTCCGGCACCGGGACCGAGGGGGCGACGCTGCGGGTCTATCTCGAGCGTTACGCGGCAGGCCCGGAAGGGCTGGACCTTGAGGCGCAGGCGGCACTTGCCCCGGTGATCCGGGCGGCGCATACGCTGGCGGGGATCCAGGCGCATACCGGGCGCACCCAGCCGGACGTGGTGACCTGAACCAACTTGCCTCAGGCGCCTGCGCGCCAACCCTGCGGGCCTTTCAGAAACCGCGCGCTGGCTGCCTGGACGAAGCCCTTGTTCCCTCGTGCCAGGAAGGCATGCTGGGTGACGCTGGCGGCCCCGATCTCGATCAGGGCGATGTCGTTGGCGTCGGTCTTGAGCCGTGTCGATATCGCCGTGCCGACCTGCAGGAACAGGATTCCTGCCGCCGTTTCGGCAAATCCGGCGTGCGGCATATGGGTGTGGCCCGACAGGACGACATCGGTCCCCGCGCGGGCAAGCGCGGCCAGAACCTCGGCAGGCCGGGCCATGTCGGCAGGCGTGCCGTCGGCGGCGGGCACCGGGGCGTGATGCAGGACTGCGATGCGCATCGCATCCCTGGGTGCGGCGGCAAAGGTCGCGGCCAGCCGGTCCGCTGAAGCGCGGCGCAGGCGACCGGCCTTCCAGACCAGCGGGTTCGCCGTGGTGACCCCCTGCAGCACCGCTCCAGGCAGGGTCAGCGTCGGCTCAAGCTCGGGACCCATTGCGCGGCGGTAGCGGGCAAAGGGCGCGATGAGGCGGAGCCACAGGTTGTGCAGCGGCATGTCGTGGTTTCCCGGCACGCAGATCACCTGTCCGGGCAGTCGGTCGACGAAGGCACGGGCGGCCGCGAACTGTTCCGGTCGCGCGCGCTGGGTCATGTCGCCTGACAGGACCGTGGCGTCGGGCCGCAGGTCATTGGCCAGCGCCAGAAGCGGCTCGACCCGGCGCGCGTCGACCGCCCCGAAATGGACGTCCGACAGATGCAGGACCCGGATCATGCGGACTTTCCGGCCACCGGATGCGCAGGCGGCACGATCACCTGCAACTGGTGGTCGGCAATCTCGGTCCGCAGCGGCAGGCGCATCTTCAGCTTCTCACCATCCAGAGCGACCGAGATGCGGCGCCGTCCCCGGATCGAGACGGCGATCCGGCGCGGGGTCGAGACCAGCACGTCCCGGCCGTGGTCCACCTTGCGGCGCACCAGCTTCCACGCAAGGCGCAGGAAGCCCAGCCGCGTCTGCTGCGGCGCAAGGAACAGCACGAAGCGGTCGTCCGAGATGGCCTGCGCTCCTTCAAGCCCGAACTGGTCCAGCTGGTAGGCCGACCGTGCGACGAACAGCATGGGCGTGCGGATGCGATGGCGGGTATCGTCCTGCTGCAGCTCCATCCCGTGCGGCCGCTGGAAGCGCAGGATCGTCCGGAGCGAGGCCAGGTGGGCAAGGATCCGATAGCGCCCGAAACGGGCGTAGGTCGCTTCCCGCTCTTCCAGGATGGCCGGGTACAAGCCGATGGAGACGTTGTTGAGAAACACCCGCCCGTTCAGGGTCCCGACCGCAATGTCGTGCGGCGCACCGTCAAGGATCGCCTGCGCCGCACCATCGGCATCTTCGGGCATGCCAAGACCGCGGGCGAAGTAGTTGAAGGTGCCCATCGGCAGGACCGCAAGCGCCGCTTCGCTTCCAGCCAGGGCATGGGCGACCCCGGCCACGGTGCCGTCCCCTCCGGCCGCCACGATGACCCGGAACCCGTCGCGGAGCGCGCGCCTTGCCTCATCCGCGGGGTCGCCCGAGAAGGGGCGCAGCTCGGCCCTGGGTCCGAAGACCGCCATTGCCCGTTCGACAGCGCCCGGATTGCGCATGGCCGTGCCGGAGCGCGGGTTCGAAAGCACACAGATATCGGGCCCGCGGAACGGCATTGTCACCTCATGATCCCAGTGGATCTAGGTGCGCAGACCGGTTTCTTCCAGAAGGCCCCGCCGTTTGGCCTCGTAGTAGTAACCCTTGGCGTACCACATCACCGCCCGATCTTCCGAGCCGTCCGAGACCAGCCAGGCCCCGCGCAGGTACTTGCCGGCGTACATCAGGTTCGTCTCGGCATCGAGCAGACCTTCGGGCGGGCCCTTGTAGCCCATCGTTTCCGCCGTCTGGGGCATGATCTGCATCAGGCCGTAATAGGGGCCGTTGCGGGCGGCGGGGTTGTAGCCGCTTTCGCGCTGGATCACCCGGTGCAGCAGGCTTTCGGGAATGTCGTGGATGTCGGCATACCGGGCGACGAGGGCCATCATCTCGGGTGTCGCGCCGGGGGCCATCGGCGCGCGTGCTGCCGGTTCGCGCCTGCGACCACAGGCGGCAAGGGCGGCGGCCCCGGCAAGAAGGATCAGTCTGCGACGGGACAAGGTCATGGTCGGGCTCCGGCTCTGGCAGCCGAGGGTTAGCGGTGCGGGGCAGGGGACGCAACCCTGGGGCCGGATACTGGGCGGCAAGTGGCGCGCGAGGCGTGGCGCGGGGAAACGTCTTCTGTCACTGCCGAGTTACTGTGCAGGTGCAGAAGACAGTCACACACCCGGGTCGTCGATCACGAGCTTGGGGGTTGCCAAGGCCGGAACGCCAGATATAGTTTCGGGTGACGGGGCGGGACTCCCCGCCCTGCTGGCCTGACGGCTGACGGGCAAAGCGCGGAGTCTTTGACGGAATGGATGGCGATTTCAGAACACAGTTCGTGCGCGATCCCGCGGCACTGAAGCACTACCCGGCTTTGGTGCTGAATGCGGACTATCGCCCGCTGTCCTACTACCCGCTCAGCCTCTGGCCCTGGCAGGAGGCAATAAAGGCCGCCTTCCTGGACCGGGTGCAGATCGTCGCCGAATACGACGCCGTGGTCCACAGTCAGCGGCAAGAGTTCAGGATACCCAGCGTGGTCGTCCTGAAGGAATTCGTCAGACCCCAGAAGCGCGTGGCATTCACGCGCTTCAATCTTTTTCTGCGGGACGAATTCTGCTGCCAATACTGTGGAGCCAAGGGCGACCTGACCTTCGACCACGTCCTGCCGCGGTCCAAGGGCGGGATCACCAGCTGGGAAAACGTGGTTGCTGCCTGCTCGCCCTGCAACTTGCGCAAGGGCAGCCGTACCCTGAAACAGGCCGGGATGTATCTGAACCGGCTGCCCCGCGCCCCATCGGCCGAAGAGATGCAAGCGCACGGCCGCCGGTTTCCGCCGAACCACCTGCATGAAAGCTGGATGGACTATCTCTACTGGGATGCCGAACTGGAGGCGTGAGCGCTTTCGGTTTCGTCGCAGTCGACCCGATGCTAGACAGCGCGGCGTGCAGGCTGTAGAAGGCCGCCGTTAGCGCTAACAGCGCCCTCGCAGGAGACGGTCATGGTTTCGCGTGTCATTCCGGTCGATGTCTTCGATCTTGTGATCTTCGGGGGCACGGGCGACCTGGCCCGCCGGAAGATCCTGCCGGGCCTCTATCGCCGGTTCCTGGCCGGTCAGATGGTTGCCGAAAGCCGGATCATCGGGGCCGCACGTGCCGATCTGACGGAAGATACCTTTCGCGAGCAAGTCCGGGCAGCAATCGAGGAATTCGTTCCAAAGGCCCGGCAGGACGCGGCGGCTATCGAAAGCTTCTTGGAGCGCATCCACTATGTCTCGATCGACGCGACCGGCACCGGCGGCTGGGCCACGCTGAAGGCGCTTGTGCGCGAGAACGTGGTCAGGGCCTTCTACTTCTCGGTCGCGCCCAGCCTGTTCGGAGACATCGCACAGCGGCTGTCTGAACATGGAATTGCCGACGCCTGGAGCCGGATCGTCGTCGAAAAGCCGTTCGGCCGCGACCTGGCCAGTGCCAAGGCGCTGAACGCGGTCCTCGCCAAGCATTTCAACGAGACGCAGATCTACCGGATCGACCATTACCTGGGGAAAGAGACGGTCCAGAACCTGATGGCGGTGCGCTTCGCCAACATCCTGTTCGAGCCCTTGTGGAAGGCGGAATACATCGACCACGTCCAGATCACGGTGGCCGAAACCGTGGGCGTCGACGGGCGCGGGGCGTATTACGACAAGTCGGGCGCGATGCGGGACATGGTGCAGAACCACCTGATGCAGCTTCTGTGCCTGATCGCGATGGAGCCGCCCTATCACTTCGACCCCGACGCGGTGCGCGATGAGAAGCTGAAGGTGATCCGCGCGCTGAAACCGGTGCCGCCCGAGGATATCGTGCGCGGCCAGTATGGCGCGGGGAGGGGGGAGAAGTCCTATGTCGTGCATTCCGAGAACCCGACCTCAAGGACGGAAAGCTACATCGCGCTGAAGGTCCAGGTGTCGAACTGGCGCTGGCAGGGGGTGCCGTTCTACCTGCGGACGGGGAAGCGGCTGCGGGCGCGGGCCAGCGAAATCGCGATCACCTTCAAGCAGCCGCCGCATGCCATTTTTGACGATGCAGCGGGGTGGCATGAGAACGTGCTCGTCATCCGGTTGCAACCGAATGAAGGCATGAACCTGATGGTCATGATCAAGGAACCGGGTCCGGGCGGCATGCGTCTGATGCAGGTTCCCCTGGACATGTCCTTTGCCGATGCGCTGGGGGCCGAGGCCGACGATGTGCCGGACGCCTATGAACGGCTGATCATGGATGTGATCCGCGGCAACCAGACCCTCTTCATGCGCGGGGACGAAGTCGAGGCCGCCTGGGCCTGGACGGACCCGATCATCCAGGGCTGGGAAGCTCGGGGCGACAAGCCGCAGACCTATGACCCCGGATCCTCGGGCCCCGAAGACGCGTTGATGCTGATGCACCGCGATGGGCGGCGCTGGCGGGAGATACGCGAATGAAGCTTGAGACCTATCCCGACCGCGAATTCCTGATGCTGGGTCTGGCGAACACCATCGCCGGGCAACTGGCGGATTTCCTGCGGCGGGAGGGGAAGGTGACCTTGTCGGTGCCGGGCGGGACCACTCCAGGGCCGATCTTTGACACGTTGTCAGGGGTGGACATCGACTGGGCCAATGTCGCCGTGGTCCTGAACGACGAGCGCTGGGTGCCGGAATCGTCGGACCGGTCGAACACCCGGCTGGTGCGCGAGCGGCTGTTGCGCGGTCGGGCGGCGCAGGCGCGGCTGGTGCCCTTGTATGCGCCGGCAGAGCAGCCCGAGGAGATGCTTGAGGCGCTGGAAGACGGGCTGAAGGCGCATCTGCCGATCTCTGTCCTGCTTCTTGGGATGGGGGCGGACATGCACA
This sequence comes from Paracoccaceae bacterium, assembly GCA_027484915.1. Classification (GTDB taxonomy): domain Bacteria; phylum Pseudomonadota; class Alphaproteobacteria; order Rhodobacterales; family Rhodobacteraceae; genus Tabrizicola. The sequence continues at coordinate 13,740 of JAIXSA010000039.1, forward strand.
CGGCGAGCCTGTTTCCTGGGGCCGACCGGCTGGAAGAGGCGCTGTCGGCGCAAGCACCGGCGCTCTTGCCGATGCGGGCCGAGGCGGCCGGAGAGCCGCGGATCACCCTGACGGCGCCGGTTCTGCGCGCGGCCTTCAACATCCACATCCTGATCACCGGGCAGGAAAAGCGCGACGCGTTGGAGCGCGCGATGACCCTGTCTCCGATGGAAGCGCCCGTGCGGGCGGTCCTGGACAACGCAATCGTGCATTGGGCGGAATAAGATGAGCAAATGGGCTGACCTGCAGCGGCTTCACGATGTGAACAAGGGCCGCCATATCCTTGATCTGTTTGATGAAAGCCGGGCAGAGGAGTTCTCGGTCCAGGCGGACGGGATGCGCCTCGACTATTCCAAGACCAACATCGATGCGGCCACCCGCGCGGCGCTGGTGACCTTGGCCGAGGTGTCGGGCGTGGCCCAGAAGCGCACGGCAATGTTTGGCGGCGAGAAGATCAACGACACCGAGGGCCGGGCTGTGCTGCACGTGGCGCTGCGGGCCGGGGACAAGGCGGTCATCACCGTCGACGGCAAGGATGTGCTGCCCGAGGTCCGCCGGATTCGCGCGAGCTGCGCGGCTTTCGCGCGGAACGTGCGGTCGGGGGCCTTCAAGGGACAAGGCGGGAAGATCACCGATGTGGTGAAGATCGGGATCGGCGGGTCGGATCTGGGCCCGGCGATGGCCTATCTGGCGCTGGCCCCTTTCGCCGACGGCCCGCGCTGTCATTTCGTGTCGAACGTCGACGGCGCGCATATCCATGACGTGCTGGCGGGGTTGAACCCGGAAACGACGCTGGTGATCGTGGCGTCGAAGACCTTTACCACCATCGAGACGATGACCAACGCCGAAACGGCGAAGCGCTGGATGGGGGCGAAGGTGGCGAACCCGGCGGCGCAGTTCGCGGCCGTGTCGACGGCGGGTGACAAGACCGCCGCCTATGGCATTGATCCCGCGCGGGTTTTCGGCTTCGAGGATTGGGTCGGCGGGCGCTATTCGATGTGGGGGCCGATCGGGCTGTCCCTCATGATCGCGGTGGGACCAGAGGCGTTTGACGAGTTCCTGGCAGGGGGCCAGGCGATGGATCAGCATTTCCTGGACGCGCCTTTTGCGTCGAACATGCCGGTCATGCTGGCGCTGGTGGGCGTCTGGCACAACCAGCTTTGCGGATATGCCACAAGGGCTGTTCTGCCCTATGATCAACGGCTTAGCCGCCTTCCGGCCTATCTGCAGCAGCTGGAGATGGAATCGAATGGCAAGCGGGTGGCCATCGACGGGTCGGACCTGGAAACGAACTCCGGCCCTGTGGTTTGGGGCGAGCCGGGGACGAACGGGCAGCACGCCTTCTACCAGTTGATCCATCAGGGGACGCGGGTTGTGCCTTGCGAGTTTCTGGTGGCGAAGCGCGGGCATGAGCCGGATCTGGCGCATCAGCATCTGCTTCTGGTGTCGAACTGCCTGGCGCAGGCTGAGGCCCTGTTGCGCGGTCGTTCGCTGGACGAGGCGCGGGCGATCATGGCGAAGAAGGGCCTGACGGGGGCCGAACTGGAGCGTCAGGCGCGGCATCGGGTGTTCCCGGGCAACCGGCCCTCGACCGTGCTGGCCTATGAGCAACTGACGCCTTTCACCCTGGGCCAGATCATCGCGCTGTATGAGCACCGGGTGTTCGTGGAAGGCGTGATCCTGGGGATCAACACTTACGATCAGTGGGGCGTGGAGCTGGGCAAGGAACTGGCGCTGGCTTTGCAGCCGGTGCTGGAGGGGAAGGCCGGGACCGAGGGCAAGGATGGCTCCACTGCGGCGCTGGTGCGCTTCCTGCGGGCCTAAAGCGCCCGATTTCTTTGAATAAATCGGACCGGAGCCTTCGAAGGCTCCGATCCGGAAATTTCGAAATTTCCGGCGCTTACTTCAGCGCGGCGGTGACGATGACCTCGACCTTGTAGTCGGGGGTCGCCAGTTTCGCCTCACCCGTGGCGCGGGCCGGGGTGTGGCCCTGCGGGACCCAGGTGTCCCAGACCGAGTTCATCTCGGCGAAGGTCGAGATGTCGGCAAGCCAGATCTGGACCGACAGGATGCGGGTCTTGTCAGTGCCGGCCTTGGCAAGTGCTGCATCCACGGCGGCCAGCGCCTGGCGGGTCTGGTCCGCGACCGAGCCGCCGGGTTCGCCGAGTTGTCCGGCAACCCAGACGATGCCGTTGTAGGCCACGGCTTCGGACATGCGGGGGCCGGTGCCGTAGCGGGTGATGTCGGTATTCATGGGATGCTCCTCGTTGGCGTCGGGCGGGTGGTTAGCCGGTTCCGAGGCCAAACGGAAGCTACTTCACGCGCACGCAGTTGAACTGGTCGCCGGTCTGGCCCGAAATCCAGGTCAGGCCGGTGGCTGTCACCGCGCCGAGCGCCAGCACATACCCGTTGCCGAAGCGCAGCGTGTAGTTGGCGCCGTTCCTGGCAACATTCTGGATCGGGTAGGTGTTGGTCCCGTCGTTGTAGGTGGTGTTAGTGAAGGTGAAGGTCCCGACCCCGCAATCCCAGGAGCCGACGAAGGCATAGGGCTCGGACGGGCCAGAGGGTTCGGATACGCAGGCCGGAAGCAAAAGAACCAGCGGCAGAACAAGAAGGCGAAGGGACATGGACGGCTCCACGGTACGTGGCCCAAGGGTCAGGCGCGGCGCGCCCAATGTCAAATGCTTCGACGTGAAGATGGAGCGGGTGAAGGGAATCGAACCCTCGTCGTAAGCTTGGGAAGCTTCTGCTCTACCATTGAGCTACACCCGCATAGGTTCGGATTTAGCCATTCCGGAAAGCGAAGGCAAGCCGC
>JAIXSA010000096.1 GCA_027484915.1 Paracoccaceae bacterium
AAAAAGAGCTTACCTGGCTGAATGACGAGCTCGAAAATCCGGACCGTCCGTTCGTCGTGATCCTCGGCGGTGCGAAGGTCAGCGACAAGATCGGCGTTGTGGGGTTCGTGGACTGGGGCAGCGTCGGTCTGGACGGGTTCAGCGGCGGCTTTGCGGACGCCCACGCGGGAGCGGGCCTTGGACTGCGCTACGAGACGGGTCTGGGCCCGATCCGGCTGGACGTGGCCGCACCCATCAGGGGCAGCACGAGTGACGGCGTGCAGATCTACGTCGGCCTGGGGCAGTCGTTCTGATGCGGCGGGTCTTGTTGACAGTCTGCCTGCTGGCCAGCCCGGTCCTCGCCCAGGAGGACGACCGCGATTACCTGACCGCCTTCCTGGAGGACACGCTGTCGGATGCCGGGCGGCAGGTCACGGTGACCGGCTTTGCGGGCGCCCTGTCGTCGAAAGCGACCATCGAGCAACTGACCATTGCCGACGACCAGGGTATCTGGCTCACCCTGAACGGTGTGGTGCTGGACTGGAGCCGCTCGGCCCTGTTTTCGGGCGAGCTGAACGTCAGCGAGTTGTCGGCGCAAGAGATCATCGTCGCACGATTGCCCAATACGGATGATGGCGTGCCAGAGGCAGAGGCGTCGGGTTTCAGCCTGCCCGAACTGCCGGTGTCGATCAGCGTGGACCGGGTGGCGGCCGAGCGGATCGTCCTTGCGCCCGAGGTGCTGGGCCAGCCGGTCACCGGGACGCTTGAGGCCTCGATGCAGCTTGCAGGTGGCGAGGGGCGGGCGAACCTTGACGTTCTGCGTACCGGCGACGGGCCGCAGGGCAAGATCACGCTGGATGCCTCGTACGCGAACGCGACGCGGGTGCTGGGGCTGGATCTGGTGGCGGAAGAGGAGGCCGAGGGGATCTTCGTGAACCTTCTGGGCGTACCCGGTCGGCCTTCGGCATCGCTGCGGGTACAGGGTCAGGGGACGATCGACGACTTCCTGGCGGACGTCCTTCTGGCAACCGACGGGGCAGAGCGGCTGGAAGGGACGGTACAGGTACAGGCGGCAGAACCAACTGGCTACCGTTTGCTGGCTGATCTTTCCGGAGACCTCGCACCGGTCCTGGCCCCGGAACAGGTGGACTTCTTCGGCAACCAGGTCGCGCTGAAGCTTGATGCGCGGCGGACTGCCGCGGGCCGGACCACTGTCGACCGCTTCGATTTGACGGCCCGGTCGCTGACCTTGGGCGGGACGGCCGAAATCGCTGCGGACGGGTTGCCGGAATGGTTTGACGTGACGGGAACGCTTGCTGCTCCGGACGGCGTGCCGGTCGCCTTGCCCTTTGCAAAGGATACTCGGCTGGCGCGCGCGGACTTTCATCTGAAGACAGCGGCGGGGGGCGAGGGATGGGCGGGCGAAGTCACGCTGCAGGGGCTGGACCGACCGGACCTGAAGCTGGCCCGCGCGGACCTGGGCGGGTCGGGCCGGATTGGACGGTCGTCTGCCGGGAACAGCTTTGGCGGGACACTGTCCCTTTCGGCCTCGGGGATCGCGCCGACGGACCCGGCCCTTGCGCAGGCGCTTGGGACCGAGATCGCGGGTTCGCTTCGGATGTTCATCGCAGAAGGCGCCGGGGCGCTGCAGCTGTCGGACATCCGGCTGGAAGGTGCGGGGCTGACCGGGGTAGGGGCCGTAAAGGTCGAGGGGCTGGAGGATGCCTTCCTGGCCAGCGGAAAGCTGACCCTTCGGGCCGAGGACTTTTCGCGCTTTTCAGGACTGGCCGGGCGGCCCCTGGGCGGGTCTGGGACGATGGTCGCCAGCGGCTCGGCCAGCCGGTTGTCTGGCTTCTTTGACCTGGACCTTGCCTTCGACGGAACAGGACTGCGGCTGGACGTGCCGCAGGTAGACCGGCTGCTTTCCGGACGATCAAGCCTTGTCGCCTCGATCCGGCGGGATGAAGGCGGGACGATGCTGCGCAAGGTTGACCTCGTGGCCGATGGGCTTGTGGCCATGGCCGACGGGACGCTGTCGAACGAAGGCTACAACCTTGCCGGGTCGGCCCGGCTTCAGGACCTTTCGGTGCTGGGTGCCGGTTTCGGCGGCACGCTAGCGCTGGAGGGCAGTTTCGCTGGCCTGCCCAAGGATGGACGGCTGCAGCTTTCGGGAACCGGACAGTCGCTACGGCTGGGCAGTCCGCAGGTAGACCGGCTGCTGGCAGGCGAGAGCCGGCTGGAGCTGGACCTGGGCGTGACGGACGGGGCCCTGGAGGTGCGCAGCGCCAAGCTGGGAAACCCGCAGCTGTCCGCCACCGCCACGGGCGAAATCACCGGCGACACGCGTCGGATCGCGCTTGAAGCGCGGTTGGCGAACCTCGGGCTGATTGTTCCGGAACTTGAAGGTCAGCTCACATTTTCTGGTGATGCCACACAGGATGCCACGGGCTATGCCGTGGACCTGACCGGCTCCGGTCCCGGTCAGATCCGCGCGACGGTGGCGGGGCGTATTGCGGACGGCTTTGACTCGGCTGATCTTGCGATCCAGGGCTCGGGCGCGGCGGGGCTGGCGAACCTCTTCATCGCGCCGCGCTCGGCTTCTGGGGATATCGGCTATGACCTGCGTCTGCAGGGGCCGTTGGCCATTGCGTCTTTGACCGGCCGGGTGACCCTTTCTAACGGGCGCATCGTCGATCCAAACCTGGGACTGTCGCTGCAGGGCGTCGAGGCGATCGGCACCTTGCAGGGCGGGTCCCTGCGGTTGCAGGCGACGTCGTCCCTGTCATCGGGCGGAAGACTGCGGGTCGATGGACCGATCCAGCTGACCGGTGCGCGCAATGCCGACCTTGCCCTGACGCTGGACGCGCTGCGGCTGTATGACCCCGAGTTGTTCGACACCAGGGTCAGCGGCAGCCTTGCCTTGCGCGGGCCGCTGCTGGGAGGGGCGCTTCTGTCCGGCGCCTTGCAACTGTCCGAAACCGAGGTCCGGGTGCCAGCCTCGGGCTTCAGTTCGGCTGCCGCCCTCCTGGACATCGACCACGCTCGTGAGCCGGCCGCAGTCCGCGAAACGCGTCGCAAGGCGGGCCTCTTGGGCGAAGGAACAGGACGCGGCGGGCGCGAGCAGGCGCGCCTCATCGCGCTGGACATCACTGTCTCGGCCCCGTCGCAGATCTTCATCCGGGGCCGGGGGATCGACGCCGAACTCGGTGGCTCCCTGCGCCTTCTGGGGACAAGCGCGGATGTCCGGCCCGCGGGCAGCTTCCGACTGGTCCGGGGGCGGCTGGACATTCTGGGCCGTCGCCTGGTGCTGTCGCAAGCCGATCTGAGCCTAGAGGGCAGCCTGATCCCGCAGATCGACGTGGCCGCCAGCACGGAAAACGACGGCATCACCAGCACGGTCACGGTGCAGGGTCCGGCCAACGATCCGCTGGTCAGCTTCAACTCATCGCCCGAACTGCCGCAGGAAGAAGTGCTGGCCCAGCTTCTGTTCGGTCGCGGGCTGGACAAGATTTCGGCGCTGCAGGCCGCGCAGCTGGCCAATGCCGTGGCCGTTCTAGCGGGGCGCGGCGGCGAGGGGCTGGTGGGCAATCTGCGGAGGAACTTCGGGCTGGACGATCTGGACGTCACCACCACGGAGGACGGGTCGGCCGCCCTGAAGGCGGGGAAATACCTGTCCGAAAACATCTATACCGAGATCGAGATCGACCAGGAAGGCAAAAACCAGATCAACCTGAACCTGGACCTGCAAGAGGGTGTCACGGTCAAGGGCCGCGTTGGTGCAGATGGGGATACCGGGATCGGGGTCTATCTCGAGAAGGACTACTAGACCGTCATTCGGCGGCTTCGTCAGTGCCGCACATCACGATGCAAAGGACAAGCGGCACCATCAGCCAGGGCAGCAGCCCCTTGCTGGAGGCGGCACCTTCCTCGACCACGACGGGGGCTTCCTCCACCACCACGACCGGGCCACCGGCAAGAGCCGGCCCGGAAAGCGCCAGCGACAACGCAACGACGATCAGCGATTTCATCCGGCCCCTCCTGTCAGCGTGGCGATGTCCAAGGATAGGCATCTGGCCCGACCCTTGCATGGGTTCTGCATCGATTGGGTAAAGAATAGCCTAAACTGCGCGAAAATTGCAGCAGTTTCAGCAACTATCTTCCCGACAAATGCGGATTCACGATAGTCAGTCGATGACGCGGGCAAAGTCGATATGGCCCAACCCACCGCTGACCCATTGGCGAGACTGCCGAATCATCGGGCCTTCGATCCAGAACTCGTTGGTCAGCTTGCCGCCTCCGGAACTGCGGGTGCAGCTCTCGGTGATATGGGTGGTCGCGTGGGTATGGCCCAGCACCTCGATGCTTTCGTTTCCGGCCATGCTGGTCACGCAGTCATAGGTGCGTCGCGTGCCCTGGTCGTCGGGACCCAGGAAGAAGTAGACACGCTGGTACGGGGTGCCGACCTGGCGAAGTTGCGCTACCGACGGCACCTGGGCTGACATCAGGTCGAAGCCAAGGCCGCGGGTCTGGATCAGAACGCCATCGCGCTGCGAGAAGGTGGCCCCGTCGGGGGTGGCCCAGGTCAGGACGCCGCCCTTGGAGTCGCTTACGGTCAGGAAGCCGGTCTGTCCCAGGGCTTTCGACGAGACCAGAAGTACCGGCTGGCCAGCCCTGGCCAGTTCAGCACGCAAGTCCTGGGGCGAGGCCGCCTGGGCGGCAGGCGCGGCCCCGGCCTTCTTCCCCTTCAATTGCGCCATACCCGTCTTGGCCACGGCACCGACGGCGGCAGCCATCGGATTGGGGGTCTTGTCGTTGCCACAGCCCGCAAGCAGGGCCAGTACCGCCAGCCCGGCCAGCGCCCGTTTCAGATGCTTCACCGCCAGACCCTTCCCCAGTCGGGATCAAGCCCGTCCGTGTGATATTCCCGGATCGACTGGTAGAGCCGGTCATCGACGTTCAGCCGTGCACCGCCGTCGCTGGTTGCGGGGCGGAAGTTCAGGTCAAAGCCGCGACGTGTGTCGGTGCCCATCGCCCAGTTGAACGGGATGGTCAGGCGGACGCCCTTGTCGAAACCGCCTTCGCCGAATTCCTCGGCACTGACGTCGGTGACGGTGGCGAATGCACCGACGCGCCAGCCGTTGGCGAAGACACGGTCGACCGAAACGGTGGCACCCACATCGCCCGCGAGGTAGCGACCGACGTCAAGCTGGCCCAGGTAGCCATTGCCGAAGTCGTAGTAGGCCGACACATATCCGGTCACGATGTCATAATCGTATTCGTCGAAACCCAGGCCGCCGTCCGTATCGCGCTGCTTCGTGTAATTCAGCTCGACCCCAAGCGCGAGCTGGCTGTCGACCGGCTTCCAAAGCACTTCGCCCGAAACCCCGGCGTGCATCCGCTCCAGGTAGCCAAGCGAGACGCGGGAATACAGGTTCTCAGCCGGGCGGCCGAACCAGGCCAGCGTCAGTTTCTCCAACGCCGGATCGCCGAACTGGTTGTAAAGCGAGCCGTCAGTCCGAACATGTGGCAGGGTCGAGGTCGAAACGGACGGATCGCGGTTGCTTGCGATCTCTTTGTAGATCGAGCCAGACAGAACCCAGCCGGGCGCGATATCGTAGGTTGCCGAGAGCCGCATCCCGACGTCGCCCTCGATCGGTTCGGACAGCCGGACGACGGGCCGAAGGCTCCAGCGGAACTTGGGGTACAGGTCTTCGTCGCCCAGCGACCACACCGGAGCGGTGCCGGCATCGGTGACCGTCACCCTTTCGCGCAGGAGGGTGGCGTTGTCGGCGCTGTATTCCAGCGATTCCAGATCGCTGCGGCGGATGGTGACTTTCGACGCACCGATGCCGTTCACCACAGGGACGATCTCGAAAACCTCGACCGAGGCGGGCATGACGTGGCTGAGCGCCCGGGCGGTGCGGCCGATGGCCTGCGATCCGGCGTCGATCCGGCCGTTGCGGATGCGGACTTGCACAGTGTCGGCGGTATAGGCCAAGTTCTCGATGGTGATCCCGTCGGCGGCCAGGCGCTTGGCAAGGTTCTTGCGCAGGATCGGTCCGGCGTCGGGCTGGCTGACCCAGCCGGCGTCCCAGGCCTCGGGGTCGACCGCACGGGCCGGGCGCGCCTTGACGGGTGCCGGCGCCTTGCCGACGATCCCGCCCGTGGCGCGGCTTTTCGGGTCGAGGATGATGTGGAAGGCCAAAGCGAACTCGGACCCGTAAAGCGAATAGGCCCCAAAGCGCATGTAGGGGTTTCGCTGATATTCCACGCCAAAGTTGAACGGGCTGTCGCGTTCAAGCAGGCCACGTTCGTCATCCTCAAGCACATAGGCGTCCGAAGAGTATTCGGCCTTCAGCGTCCAGCTATCGTTGACCTTGTATTCCACGCCCCCGAAGGGCGCTGCCTCTCCGCGGAACCATTGGTCGCTGTTGGGTACGCCCGGCGGATCGACAGGGGGCCGGTCGCCGAAGGGCGCTCCGATGCCACCGTCGGACCCCAGCCGACCCCAGCCAAGTCCCGCCGTCACCTTGACCTTGTCACCGAAGGTCTTTGTCGCTGCCACATACTCCGAGGCATACAGCCCCTGTCCCGTCAGGTCCTGCAGGCCGATGGTCAGGGCCGGGGCGATGCGGCCTTCCCTCAGCAGCTGGTAGCGCAGGTCGATGCTGCGGTCGCTTTCTTCGGCCTCGCCGGGGATCAGCGTGTCCCAGTCGCGCCAGGTCTGGAAGCGGAACGAGCCGGACAGCCGTTCCGAGAACTGAAAGCTCAGCGTGCCGCGGGTGATCGGGCCGATCAGCGAAGTCGAGAACGAGAAGGTCGCATCCTTCTGTGCATCGCCCGACGGCATGTCGATCAGACCGGTTGCACCGTTCAGGTTCAGCGTGCCCGACATCTCGGCCAGGGCGGGGGCGCTGACCAACGCAGTGCCCAAGGCTAGCAAGGCGAAAAGGCGGGACGAAGGCTGCATGGCGACCAGTTCTCGGGATAATGGTGCAATCTATGCGAAGATATGGCGGACAGGGCAAGGACAATAAGGCGGTGGACGGTCGGAACCCGATGGCTATGGCTTTTCGGATGTGACCCAAAGGGTCAGCCGTCCTCCAGCTTGATGCGCAACTCGCGCAGGACCGGCAGCAGCGACCGCACCCGGTCGGCGCCGATGGCGTGCACCACCTCGGCGATCAGCGGCACGACGCTGGCCAGCGCGGAGTCCCGCGCCGCACGGCCTGAGGGGCTGATCGCCACGAATTTCTGCCGGGCATCCTCCCAATCCGGGCGGATGTGGATGTGGCCTGCCCATTCCAGCTTGGTCAGGGTGTTGGTCATCGCCCCGCGCGTCACATGGAACGACCTTGCCAGCTGCGCCGGGGTCCGTTCGTCGTTGATCCGCGCCAGATGGTTCAGCACCGAAAAGTGCGACAGCTCCATCCCCTTCGGCAGCACCTTCGAGATGCGGTTGCGCGCCAGCTGGTCGGCCATGAACAGCTCACCGAACAGGGCAACCGCGATGTCATCGGCCTTCTCGACGCTCATGGCCCGTCGAAATCCCGGTCATGCGTCAGGGATGGCACCCTGCCACGAGCTTCCCCTACGCGTCCAAGGTCAAGGTCAACCAGCGTCACGCCGGGGTCCGTTCCCGCATCGGCCAGGATTTCGCCCCAGGGCGCGATGGCCAGCGAATGGCCATGTGTCCGACGGCCCTTGCCCTGCGCCTCGGCGTGGAAGCCGGTCTGGGCGGGGGCCAGGACGAAGCAGCCGGTCTCGATGGCCCGGGCGCGCAGCAGGGTTTCCCAATGCGCTGCCCCGGTGATGTGGTTGAACGCCGCAGGAACCGTGATGAGCGAGGCGCCGCCCTGGGCCAGCCGACGATAAAGGGCCGGGAAGCGCACGTCGTAGCAGACCGTCATCCCGACCCGCGCAAAGGGTGTCTCGGCCACGACGGCGCGGGAGCCTGGCCGGTAACCCTCGCTCTCCCGGTAGACCTCGGTCGCCGACACGTTGACGTCGAACATGTGGATCTTGTCGTAGCGTGCCGCCACCGACCCATCGGGTGCGATCAGGAAGCTGCGGTTGGCAAAGCGGCCGTCAGCATCATGCGTCAGCAGGCCAAGGGACCCGATCAGCAGCCAGATGCCCGCCGCCTTCGCCTCAGCCCGCAGGGCGGCCAGCGTCTCGTCTTCCTCTTCATGCCGGAAGACACTGCGCTGGTGCGCGCGGCTGGAGGAAAGCCCGTTGGTCAGTTCTGGCGTCAGGACGAAACCGGCCCCGCCCGCCACGGCCTGCCGGACATATCCGACCGTTACCGGCAAATTGGCCGCCGGATCGTCGGTGACCGTCAGCTGAACCAGACCGGCGCGCATCAATCGGCCAGCATCGGGTCAAGCCTGCCCGCGTGGTCCAGCGCATGAATGTCGTCGGACCCGCCGACATGCTGCCCGCCGATGAAGATCTGCGGCACCGTCCGGCGGCCATTCGCGCGCTGGGTCATCTTCGCCCGCAGTTCGGGGTCCTGGCTGACGTCAATCTCGATGTAGGCGGCCCCCTTCTTCTGCAAGAGCCGCTTGGCGGCATGACAGTAGGGGCAGAAGGGCGTCGTGTAGATTTCGACCGTGCGCATGTCGGATTCCTCTTTGCGCAACAGTCTACAGGGGTTCAGCCGCCTTTCGCAACGCGCGCCAGCCCAAGGACGGACACCGAGCGTGCCCCTGCCGCAAAAAGCGCCTCGCTCGCCGCCGCGAAAGTCGCGCCAGAGGTCATCACATCGTCGACGACAAGCACGTCCCGGTCGCGCACCTGTCCTTCCCGTGCCTTTGGGACGGCGAAGGCGTTCACCAGGTTGGCAAAGCGCGCGTCGCGGGTCTTGCCATCCTGATTACCGGTCGAGCGTTTTCGGATCAGGGCATCCGGGCAATGGTCCAGCCCAGCCGCCTTGGAAATATAGCGCGAAAGCAGCGCCGCCTGGTTGAAGCGCCGCCGGAAAAGCCGCAGCCAGTGCAGCGGGACGGGTACGACCAGCATTCCCGGCTTCAGGATCGGCTGGGCGGCTTTCAGCATCCATCCGGCTGCGGGGCGCGCCAGATCCATCCGGTCGCCGTGCTTCAGCGCCAGGACCAGGCGACGACCATTCTCGTCATACATGATTGCCGCGCGGCCCCGGTCCCAGGGTCGGGCGATGGTCAGGCAGTCGTCACACAGGGCCCGTTCGTCAGCGTCCTGACCGGGCAGCGGCACTCCACACTGGTCGCAGACCAGGCCGCTGATGAAGGGGGTCTCGCGCCAGCAGTCCGCGCAGAGGCCGAAGTCGCTTTGCACCGGGGCCGAACAGGAAATGCACTGCGGGGGGTAAAGTATCTGCAGCGCGCCTTGCAATCCCATTCTCCACTCCTAAA
>JAIXSA010000063.1 GCA_027484915.1 Paracoccaceae bacterium
AGGCTTTCGGCCTGCTGCACGCCGACCTTGAAGTTGTCGAAGGTGGCGTAGTAGTCGACCGAGCCGGAGTCACGGATCAGCCGGTCATAGGCGATGATCTTGATGCCAGCCGCAGCGGCATTGTCGAGCGCGTTCGACAGCGTGGTGCCGTCGATGGCAGCGATCACCAACGCCTTGACGCCCGAGGTAATCATGTTCTCGATCTGGCTCAGCTGGGTCGGGATGTCATCCTCGGCGTACTGCAGGTCGGTGGCATAGCCAGCCTCCTGGAACGCCTTCACCATCGAGTCGCCGTCCGAAATCCAGCGCGATGAGGATTTGGTGGGCATGGCAATGCCGATGGTGCCCTTGTCCTGGGCAAAGAGCGGCATGGCAGAGAGCGCAGCGGTGGCGCCGGTCAGGGCCATGAGGCCGCGGCGAGTCAAGATCATCTTGTTTCCTCCCGATGAATCTTAAGGTGCATCCGCTTTGGGCACGCCTGTGCGGCCCCTGCTTACGGACGGGGCGCAGATTGCGCGGGGGAGACATATCTGTCAAATAGGGTTTGTGTGCATGAACATAACACTATTGTCATGAATCCATCTGAAACAGGTTTGATGGCCCAGGTGCGCCGATTGAAGCCCGTGCAGCTAAGGTTGCTGGCGGAGCTTGACCAAGTGGGTGCGCTTGGGCTGGCGGCAGCACGGATTGGCATTGCGCAGCCGGCGGCCTCGCGCCTGCTGGCAGAAATGGAAGGGCTTCTGGGCCTGGCTCTGCATGAACGGCATGGCCGCGGGTTGCAGTTGACCCCGGTGGGGCAGGCCCTGGCCCGACGGGCAGCGCGGATCGAGATCGAACTGGCGGATGCCGCGCGCGACCTGGCCGAGGCGGCGACGGGACGCGCAGGGGTGGTGCGGGTGGGTGCGGTAACGGGCCCGGCGTTAAGCCTGGTGATGCCGACGCTGATCGGCCTGCAGCGAGAGTTGCCGGAGTTTCGGGCAGAGGTGATGGTGTCGACATCGGTCACTCTCTGCGATCAGTTGCGCGAGGGGCGGCTGGACTTCGCGCTGGCACGGCTGTCGCCGGGTGAAACGCAGCTTGAGGCCAGGGTCATGTCGGCCGAACCGCTATCGCTGGTGGTGCGGCGGGGTCATCCGCTGCTGGTGCGGCCGATCCTGTCGGTGGATGACCTGCTGGCCTATGACTGGGTGATGGGCGACGACGAGACGCTTTTGACGCAGACGGTGGTAAGTCGCCTGACCGAGTTGGGCTTGCCGCAGCCGAAACGGCGGATCTCGACCTCGTCCTTCCTGTTCACGCTGGCGCTGTTGAACCAGACCGATGCCATCGCGCCGCTGGCCCGGCCGGTGGTCGAAAGCTTTGCCGGGAACCCTTCGGTGCCCTTCGTGTCGCTGCCGGTCGACCTGGGGCTGGCGGTGGCTCCGTTCAGCCTGGTGACGCGGGCCGGGGCGCAGATGACGCCCTCGGCCCAGCGCCTGATCGAGGCGGTGCTGGCGGCCTAGGCGTTCTGGTCCAGCCAGTCGGCAAAGTCCGCGACGACCTGGGGGTCGCAGTCCACCAGATGCTGCGGCGCGGGGTAGTCGCCGTCGTGGACATCCTTGGCAAAGCGGGACATCGCGTCGATCCGCAGGGCTTGAAGACGGTCATACTCGGCGGCGAAGTCGGCATAGACCTTGGCATGGCGGGGAATCTTGCCGCGGTTCTGGCCGAGGACGTCGTCGGTAAAGAGGTACTGTGCGTGGCCACCTGCGCCTGCGCCCATCGAGATGAGAAACAGGTTCGTCTTCTCCGCGATCAGGCGGGTGATGGAATGGGGGACGACCTCGATTTCCACGGCGAAGGCACCGGCGGCCTCCAGCGCTTTGCACTGGTTCCAGACAAGTTGTGCGGTTTCCAGCGTCTTGCCCACCGCCTTGAAGCCCCCGGTCCAGGTGCGTTTCGAGGGGATCAGGCCGACATGGCCGCAGACCGGAAGCGCGTGGTCGGTCATGGCGCGGACGGTGGCCAGCGAGCCGGAGCAGTAGAAGGCATCGGCCCCATGCTTGTACAGCGGGAAGGCCCAGCGCAGGAAATCGTCGGTCCCACCGATTTCGTAGAAGTTGTCGCCGGGGAAGGCGAAGGCTTCGGGTGCCGCGTCGCGGAAGCGGCGATCCATCACCATTGCGGGCGGAATGGAGAGAAGCTCGACCCCAGCGCGGGCGGCGGCCTCGGCTTCTTCCAACGTCTCGACCCGCAGCATGGCGAACTGGTGTTTGCCGCGCTGGTCGAGCAGGTCCTTGACGGTGGGCGGTGCCATCACGCCACCTCGACAAAGACGCGGTCGCCTTCGACCTTCACCGGGAAGGTCTTCAGGTTTACGCAGACGGGCGCGCGCATCGCCTCGCCCGTGCGATAGTCGAACTGGCCGTTGTGCTTGGGGCATTCGATCAGATTGCCCATCACCAGGCCGTCGCAAAGATGGACGTTCTCGTGGGTGCAGAGGCCGGCAGTCGCGAAGAAGTTGCCATCGGGCGAGTGATAGATCGCGAAGGTCTTGCCCGCATGGTCCCAGCGGATCAGGTCTTCTTCGTCGATGTCGGAGGTCGAGCAGGCGTCGATCCAGGGCATGTCTTTGTCCTTATTCTGCGGCGGCGGGGGGCATCATGCCCGGGACGTATTGGTGGAAATCCTCGCGGTAAGGTTTCGCGGTTGGCGGGAGGTCGCGCCTCAGGAAGTAGTCCTCGTTCATCACCTGGCGTTTGATCGCGGGCCACATCTCGGCGAACGCCTCGGCGATGGATCGGTTGGGTGGCGGCAGGTCGCCCTTGATGACCTCATGCAGCCGCGGCAGCGCGTGATAGGGGACCATCGGGAACATGTGATGTTCGACATGGTAGTTCATGTTCCAGTAGATGAAGCGGCTGACGGGGTTCATGTAGACAGTGCGGCTGTTCAGCCGATGGTCGATGACATTGTCGGCGAGACCCCCGTGTTGCAGAAGGCCGGTCATCACATGGTGCCATGCGCCGTACAACCGGGGCAGGCCGATCACCATCAGCGGCAGGAACGAGCCCATCCCCAGCGCCAATGCGATGGTTGCGACGTAGATCGACACATGGACGATGGCGACGCGCTGCACCTTGCCCCATTCGCTTTGCGGGACATAGGTGCGCTCTGCCGGCGTCGGGCCGGAGATGGCGTTTCGCAGGATGCGAGGCACGAAGGCGATGACGTCCAGGATGCCGAAGAAGTTCAGGATCAGCTTCGCCACCTCGGGCGGGCGCATGACGGCGATTTCCGGGTCGCGGCCGACGAAGTAGGTTTCGGAATGGTGGCGCGCGTGGCTCCAGCGCCAGGTGGCCGAGTTGCGCATGATCATGAAGCTGGCGATTTCGTAGACGACGTTGTTCATCCAGGGTGTCTTGAAGGCAGTGCCGTGGCCGCATTCGTGCCAGCGCGAGTCCGAGGCAGAACCATAAAGGACACCGTAGGCCAGCCAGAACGGGATCGACCAAATCGAGGGCCAGAGCGCGATACCGATTCCGGCAAGGACGATCATGCTGCCGTACAGGACTATGGTATCGCGGATCGCCGGGACGTCGCTGCGCGCCATCAGGTCCTTCATCACCTTGCGCGGCACTTCGGTGTGATACCACTCCGCCGCCGTCAGACCGCTGTCCACCGCACGTTGGGCGTCGGGCCCGAAAAGGCTGTATTCGCGTTTGCTCATGTCCTGCCTCGCTCTGGGCCGCCAAAGGGACCGCCGTTCCGTGAGACGTGGATAAGTCCGGTTCGTCGCAATCGCCAATAGCCGTGCTTGCAGGTTTCGTCATGATCCATCATCATCCGGCACAGCCTTGATGGAATTTCGTCAGAACCGTGGCACACCGGCCTACCATCCATGATGTCGCCCGCGAGGCTGGCGTGTCTTCGGCAACCGTCGACCGGGTGCTGAACGGGCGCGAGAAAGTGCGCGAGGAAACCGCGCGCAAGGTCTATGAGGCGGCGCGGCTGATCGGCTACCACGCCGCCCCACTGATCGGGCAGCGGGTCCATGCCGACTTGCCTCGCCTGCGGCTTGGGCTTGTGCTGCACAAGGAACGGCAGGCCTTCTATCAGGCGTTCAAGGCCGAGGCCGAGCGTGCGGTGACCCAGGCGACGGGGGTTCGGGCGTCATTGCAGGTTGCCTTCGCGGCGTCGCAGTCGCCCAAGGATTTCACCGAACTGATGGAAGGGATGGCGGGCCGCGTCGATGCGATTGCGGCGACGGCGGTGACCCATCCCGAGGTGACCGAGGCCGTGATGCGGCTGAACGCCAAGGGCATCCCCTGCTTTTCGCTCTTGAACGATTTTGGGCAGGGAGTGCGGCAAAACTATCTGGGTCTCAATAACTTGAGGGTCGGACGGATCGCGGCTCACATGATCGCGACGGCCTCGCGCCATGCCGGCAAGATCGCGGTCTTCGTGGGCGGCTATCGATGGCATGGACATGAGCTGCGGGAAACCGGGGTGCGCAGCTATTTCCGTGAACACGCGCCGCAGTTTCAGGTGCTGGACACACTGATCAACCTGGAAACCCGACAGCTGACTTATGAGGCGACGCTGGATCTTCTGTCCCGCCATCCGGACTTACGCGGCATCTACTGTGCGGGCGGCGGGATGGAGGGTGCCATTGCAGCCGTGCGCGAGGCGCGCGAGCCCGGAGAGGTGGCGCTGGTGGTGAACGAGCTTACCCCGGAAAGCCGGGCGGCGCTGATCGGTCGGCATGTGACGATGGTGATCGCCACCCCGCTTCAGCGGCTGTGCGATGATCTTGTGCGTCTGGCGGCCGAAGCGGTGAACGGGGGAATGGTTCCGGTGCAGGGCCAGCACTTCCTGCCGCCAGACCTGTACCTTCCCGAGTCGGTCTGACGAAAAACAATCATCCTTTTGACCGACGTTTCGTCAGGAATGACGGGATCGGCCCGCGGCGCATTGACGCGATGGCAGAGTCTCGCGGATGGTCCGGCCCAAGAATTCGCCACGGTTGGGAGGCCGGGAATGATCCACTTCGCTTTGAACCACATGACGGTGGCGCGCCTCTCGTTCCGCGAGCTTGTCGATCTGTCCAAGACGCTGGGTTGCGTCGGGATCGAGGTCCGGAATGACCTGCCCCAGCCGCTGTTCGACGGCATGGACCCAGCCGAGGCCGGGGCGCATGTCCGCGCCAATGGGCTGCGTCTTCTCGCGGTGGCCGAGGTGAAGCGGTTCAACGACTGGTCGTCAGACAAGGAAGCCGAGGCGCTGGCGCTGATGAAGATCGCAAAGGCGGCGGGCGCGGAAGCGGTGAGCCTGATCCCGCGCAACGACAACCTGGGCATGGGCAACGGCGAGCGGCAGGCGAACCTGCGCGTCGCGCTGAAGGCGCTGAAGCCGATGCTGGAGGATCACAACCTCGTCGGCATGGTGGAACCGCTGGGCTTCGAGATCTGCGCGCTGCGCTACAAGGCGGAGGCCGTCGAGGGGATCGAAGCCGTTGGTGGCAAGGGGCGGTTCAAGTTGGTCCACGATACCTTCCACCACACGCTGGCGCACGGCGGCCCACTGTTCCCCGAGCATACCGGGATCGTCCACGTCTCGGGCGTGGTGGACCAGGAGGTCGGGATTGCGGACATGCGCGATCCGCATCGGGTTCTGGTGACGCCGGGCGACCGTCTGGGCAACGTTGAGCAGATTGCAGCGCTGCAGGCGGCCGGCTGGAACGGCCCGGTCAGCTTTGAAGCGTTCTCGCCAGACGTCCATGCGCTGACCGACCCGGAAGCGGCCCTGCGCGCCAGCATGGACTACATGGCGCGGATAGAGGCGTGAAGAGTTTTGCAACCGGTTGCAAGAATCGGTTGACGGAGGGAAGGCGACTGCTCAGTCTGCGGTCTTGGACTGAAGCGTATTGCCGCGGCTCGCTGGGAAGCATGGCCGCATTCAGAATTGAACCGCTGTGATGGACAGCGGACATAACCGGGAGGAATGACCCATGAAGAAGACCCTTATCGCTGCAGGCTTCGCCTCGCTGCTTGGCACCACCGCGATGGCCGATGGGATCGGCGTTTCGATGGCGCTGTTCGACGACAACTTCCTGACCGTCCTGCGCAACGGGATCCAGGAACAGGCCGACGCGGCTGGCCTGTCGGTGCAGATCGAGGATGCGCAGAACGACGTGGCCAAGCAGCTGGACCAAATCAACAACTTCATTGCCTCGGGCGTTGACGCGATCATCGTGAACCCGGTCGACACCTCGGCCACGCAGGCGATGTCGGACGCCGCTGCCGCTGCGGGCGTGCCGCTTGTCTATGTGAACCGCCAGCCGATCAACGTCGACAGCCTGCCCGACAACCAGGCCTTCGTTGCGTCGAACGAGTCGGAATCGTCGCGCCAGGGCTTCATCGAGCAGTGCAACCAGTGGAAAGCCGCTGGCAAGGAAGAAGTCAGCGTCTACGTGATGCAGGGGGAACTGTCGAACCAGGCCGCCGTGCAGCGCACGCAGAACTATTATGACGTGATGGAAGCCGGCGAATGCGCGGTGAAAGTCAACGTGATCGACCAGCAGACCGCCAACTGGTCGCGGGATCAGGCGCAATCGCTGATGACCAACTGGCTGTCGACCGGTGCAGCCTTCGACGGCGTGCTGGCCAACAACGACGAGATGGCGCTGGGCGCGATCCAGGCGATGAAGGCTGCGGGCATCGACATGGCGTCGGTCATCGTTTCGGGCGTCGATGCGACCCAGGATGCGCTGGCTTCGATGCAGGCTGGCGAGCTGGACATCACCGTGTTCCAGAACGCGGCGGCCCAGGGCGGCGGCGCGCTGGACGCGGCGGTCAAGCTGGCCAAGGGTGAGGCGGTGGACCAGAAGGTCTACATCCCGTTCGAACTGGTGACCCCGGCGAACATCGACGGCTATCTGTCGAAGAACTGAGCCCCTTCCGGGCATCTATGGGGCGGCCGGTGACGGTCGCCCCGTTTTTCTGGTGCAGATGGGGTAGCATCGGCCAGAGTCGTTGAACGCGCATTCAGGGGAGGAGGGCGACGTGGCAGAAGCAACGCATGGACTGGGCGGCTTGAAATACGACCCGGCAAAACGCACCCGCGCGCCGGAGTGGAACGTGTTCGGCGCACTGGTCCTGATTGTCCTGGTCTTCGAGATCCTGAACCGCATGCAGGGGGCCTCGTTCCTCTTCAACATGCGCGACAATGTCGACGCGATCTTCAACCAGCAGCGGCTGGACATCATGATCCTGCAGGTTGCGATCATCGGGATCATCGCGCTGGGGGTGACGCAGGTCATTATCATCGGCGGGATCGACCTGTCGTCGGGGTCCGTGGTGGGCGCCACGGCGATGATCGTGATGAGCTTTGCGCAAACCGCGATGGTCAACGGCAACCCGAACCCAAAGGCGATCTTCGGCGAATGGGCGATGGACCTGCCGGTGATCGTGCCGATTGTCGTAGGACTTGCCTGCGGGTTGTTTGCTGGCCTGATCAATGGCTTGCTGATCGCCTACACCAAGATTCCGCCCTTCATCGCGACGCTGGGCGTGATGGTTTCCGCGCGCGGTGCGGCGCGCTGGTGGTCGAATGGCCAGCCTGTAAGCTTTCCGACCGAGACCTACGGCAGCCTTGCCAACGGCGACCTTCTGGGGGGAATGACCTTCGGCCTTCTGTCCTGGCAAGGCCAGAATCCCGCCGTGGTCTTCGTGCTGCTTGCGATCCTGTTCCACGTCATCATGACGTACACGCTTTACGGAAAGCGGTCCTACGCCATCGGATCCAACGAAGCGGCGGCGCGGATGTCGGGGATCAACGTCGACCGTCACAAGGTGCTGGTCTATGCAATCGCCGGACTACTGGCGGCAGTAGCGGCGATCCTCTTGACCTCGAAGAACCTGACGGCGCAGGCCGGCATGGGGGTGATGTACGAACTCGACGCCATCGCGATGGCCGTCATCGGGGGCGTGTCGCTGGCGGGGGGTCGAGGGTCGATCATCGGCACGGTGCTGGGTGCCGCGATCTTTTCGGTGATCATCTCGGGCTTCACCTCGATCAAGCTGGACGCCTACTATCAGGAGATGGTCAAGGGCGCGATCATCGTGGGCGCGGTTGTGCTGGACCAGTGGCGTCAACGCAAACGGACCCGGGGGTAAGTCCATGTCCAAGATCATTCTGGAAACCCGTGGCCTGACAAAGCATTACGGCGGTGTGCATGCGCTGGACGATGCGAACTTCATTCTGCACGAGGGCGAGCATGTCGCCGTCGTGGGCGACAACGGGGCTGGAAAATCCACTTTCGTCCGGCAGGTGACGGCGGTCGAGCAGCGGACCTCGGGCGAGATCGTTTTCGACGGCCAGCCGGTCAGTTTCTCTGGCCCGCTAGAGGCGAGACAGGCCGGGATCGAGACGGTGTTCCAGACGCTGGCGCTGGCCGACGACCTGGACGTGCCGTCGAACTTGTTCCTGGGGCGCGAGCTGTTCAAGTTCAAGCTCGGGCCGTTCTCCTGGCTGGACCGCAAGACGATGCGTGACCGGACGATGGAGGCTTTGGCGACCACTGCGGTCAAGATCCCCAACGTCGACAACCCGATCCGCAACATGTCGGGCGGGCAGCGGCAATGCGTGTCCATCGCTCGGACGGCGGCTTTTGCATCGAAACTGGTGATCATGGACGAACCCACAGCGGCGCTGGGGGTGCAGGAGACGGCTCAGGTCGAAAACATCATCCGCGGATTGAAGGATCGCGGCATTCCGATGATCCTGATCAGCCACAATCTGCGGCAGGTGTTCGATCTGGTGGACCGGATCGTGGTTTTTCGTCGGGGCCGGATCGTCGCCTCCTTGCGGAAGGACGAGACCGACGGCAATGACATCGTGAGCTACATCACGGGCGTGAAGGGCGGCAGTGACGCCGCTTACGCCTGACGTTTGAAAGCCGGGGACAGCCCGGGGCTAGGAGAGACTATGACGATCAGGTTCGGGCTTTTGGGTGCGGGGCGCATCGGGAAGGTTCATGCGAAGGCGGTGACGGGCAACCCGGCTGCCAAGCTGGTGGCGGTGTCGGATGCAATGCCCGCGGCGGCTCAGGCGATTGCGGATCAGTATGGCTGCGACGTGCGGACCATCGACGCGATTGCGGCGGCGAAGGACATCGACGCGGTGGTGATCTGCACGCCGACCGATACCCACGCCGACCTGATCGAGCAGTTCGTGAAGGCCGGGAAGGCTGTGTTCTGCGAAAAGCCCATCGACCTGTCGCTGGCCCGCGTCAAGCAGTGCCTGGACGTCGTCCGCGCCCACAAGGGCACGCTGATGGTCGGCTTCAACCGCCGCTTTGATCCGCATTTCCAGGCGGTGCGGGGCGAGATCGACAAGGGGACCATCGGGGACGTGGAGATGGTGACGATCACCAGCCGCGATCCGGGGGCGCCTCCCGTCGACTATATCAAGCGGTCGGGCGGGATCTTCCGGGACATGACGATCCATGACTTCGACATGGCGCGGTTCCTGTTGGGGGAAGAGGTCTCCGAGGTCTCGGCGATGGCGGCGGTTCTTGTGGACCCAGCGATTGGGAAGGCGGGGGACAGTGACAGCGTCCAGGTGATGCTGAAGACGGCGTCGGGGAAGATGGCGGTGATCTCGAACTCGCGCAGGGCGACCTATGGGTACGACCAGCGGATCGAGGTGCACGGGTCGGGCGGGTCGGTCGCGGCCGAGAACCAGCGGCCGGTTTCGATCGAGGTTGCGACCGGGGCGGGGTATACCCGGCCGCCGCTGCATGACTTCTTCATGACCCGGTATACCGAGGCCTACGCGGCCGAGATCGCGGCTTTCATCGATGCGATGGGGGGCAAGGCCAAGGCTTCGCCGTCGGGAGAGGATGGGCTGCTGGCCCTGGCCCTGGCCGAAGCCGCGCTGAAGTCGGTCGCCGAGGGGCGGGTCGTGAAGATGAGCGAGATCCTGTGAGGGCGCGCCGCGCGTGGACAGCTTCTCGGATTGAGTGAAATCAACGGCTTGCCTGCGGGCATTCAGGAAGCGTTAAGGAATGGCCGGCCCGGTGTGGCCGGCCATTTCGTTTCGCCGCAAGCACAGCATTGAGAGCGGCCCCCCGACCTGATAGAAGGCCGCAAATCCGTTTGGGAGACCCGGAAATGGCAGACGATACCCAGGCAGGCAACGGCGCAGCCGCCGCCGCGCTGCAGATCAAGATGCAGGTGCTGGCGCAGTATGTGCGCGACCTGTCCTTTGAAAATGTGGTGGTCCAGAAAGGACTTTCGGCAGGCGAGGTCCAGCCGGACATCCAGGTGGCGGTCAGCCTTGACGCGCGCAAGCGCCCGGTGCCCAGCCAGTACGAAGTGATCACCAAGTTCAAGGTGACCTCGAAGAACAAGGTCAACGGCGACGTGCTGTTCCTGCTGGAACTGGAATACGGCGGCACCTTCCTGATCGAAGGCGTGGCGGACGAACAGATCCACCCGTTCCTTCTGATCGAGTGCCCGCGGCTTCTGTTCCCCTTCGTGCGGCGGATCATCTCGGACGTCACGCGCGACGGGGGCTTCCCGCCCCTGAACGTCGATACGGTCGACTTCATGGCGCTGTATCGTCAGGAACTGGCGCGGCGGGCGCAGGCGCAGGCAGCGGCTGCGACTCCGGCCTCGCAGGTCAACTAAGCCACAAGGCTGCCAAGGAAACATGCGCCCCGGGCTTTGTCCCGGGGCTTTTTCGTTCCTGGAAGGAACGTCCGGAACGGGGCCTTAGGTGATGTCTTTCTTCCAGATTGCAGCATCGCCCAGCTTGGCAAGCATCGCGGCGTGGGCGGCAAGCTCTGCCTCGGTAATCCGGGGCGGGAGCGGTTCCGGACGGGGGCGCGGGCGCCACGTGATCGCTTCGCCCGAGGCGTTGCGGCCAGGCGCCGGGGCGACGCTGGCAAGGACAAGGTCGGGCTGGCGGCCGCCGATCAGCTCCAGATAGACCTCGGCCAGGATTTCGCTGTCGAGAAGCGCGCCGTGTTTTTCGCGCATCGAGTTGTCGATGGCAAAACGGCGGCACAGCGCGTCGAGCGAGGCGGGAGAGCCGGGGAATTTCGTCCGGGCGATCATCAGCGTGTCGGTCGCGCGGGAGTATGGCAAGCCGGGAAGGCCACAGCGTTCCAGCTCGTGATTCAGGAATTTCATGTCGAAGGCGGCATTGTGGATCACAAGCTGCGCGTCGCCGATGAAATCGAGGAAAGCCTGGCCGATGCGGGCGAAGACCGGCTTATCGCGCAGAGTCACGCCACCGGGAACGGGTTTGCCGGGGGTTTCCAGGATGTCGTGGCCGATCCCGTGAACCTCGAACGCCGCGACGGGCATGCCGCGCTCGGGGTTGATGTACTGGTGATAGGTGCGGCCGGTGGGCAGGTGGTTGAACAGCTCTACCGCGCCGATTTCGACGATGCGGTGGCCCTCGGCGGGCTCGAAGCCCGTGGTTTCGGTGTCGAGGACGATTTCACGCATCTTTGGCCTGCCGGATGTCTGCAAGCACATCTTTCACGGCTTGCCGGGCAGCTTCAAGGCTGGTCGTGGGAATAACGTAGGTGGCGCGTTTGCGCTTTTCGGCGTCGGGAAGCTGACGGGCGAGGATGGTCTGAAACTCGGCCTCGGTCATTGCGCCACGGTCGAGGACGCGCTGGCGCTGGATGTCAGCGGGGGCAGAGACAACGGCGACGGCGTCGCAGGCTGCGTCAAGGCCGATCTCATAAAGAAGCGGGACGTCAAGGAGGAGGATTTCGGCGCCTTGGTTCGCTGCGATGAAGGCGGCACGGTCGGCGGCGACAAGGGGATGGACGGCGGCGTTGAGGCGGTCGAGGACGGTCTTGTCGGCCTGGATGAGAGCGCGAAGGGTAGCGCGGTTCACGCTTCCATCGGGATCTATGGCCGTGGGAAAGAGCTGGCCGATGGCGAGCGCGGCGGGTTGGCCGGTTTGGTACAGGCGGTGGACCGTGGCGTCGGCGTCCCAGACTGGGATGTCCTCATCGGCGAACATCTGCGAAGTGGTCGATTTGCCCATGCCGATGGAGCCGGTGAGGCCAAGAATGAAGCTCATGCGGAGAGGACGGCCTGACGGGTGGCTTCGTCGACCTCGGGGCGCTGGCCGAACCAGCGTTCAAAGCCGGGGGCGGCCTGATGGAGGAGCATGCCAAGGCCATCGACGACGGTTGCGCCGCGGTTCTCGGCCTCGATCAGAAACTGGGTCTTGAGGGGCGTGTAGACGAGGTCGTTGCACAAAGCGCCGGGGTTCAGGCGATGGAGGGGGACGTGAAACTCTTGCTTCCCCGTCATGCCAAGCGAGGTGGTGTTGATGACCGTCACCGCGTCGTCAAGAAGGTTCGGTGCCTGCGTCCAGTCATGGACATTGATCTTGGCCCCGAAGTCCTGGCGGATGGCGTCGGCGCGGACGCGGGTGCGGTTGGCAAGGCGGATTTCCGGGACGCCAACCTCGATCAGCGCGGCGATGACCGCGCGGGCGGCCCCCCCGGCGCCAAGGACAACTGCGGGGCCGGAGGCTGGTTTCCAATCCGGGGCGTTCTGGCGGAGATTGGCGATGAAACCGGAACCGTCGGTGTTGTCAGCGTGGATCTTGCCATCCTTGCGGAAAATCAGCGTGTTGGCGGCCCCGATGAGTGCTGCACGGTCGGTGACCACGTCGGCGATCTGAAGGATCGCCTCTTTGTGCGGGATGGTGACGTTGCAGCCGACGAAGCCAAGCTCTCGCAGGGTGCGCAGGAGGCGGGAGAGGTCGACGGGGGCGATGTCGATCGGGATGTAGTGGCCCTTGATGCCGTAGCGTTTCAGCCAGTAGCCGTGCAGCGCGGGGCTGCGGCTGTGGGCGATGGGGTGGCCAATGACGGCAGCAAGCGGGATGCGGGGATGATCGGTCATGTGGCGATCATGCCCCGGTTGCCGAGCCAAGCCAACAGCGGCAGGAGCGGTAGGCCAAGAATGGTGAAATGGTCGCCGGTGATGGCAGAGAAGAGGCGGACGCCTTCCTCTTCGACCTTGTAGCCGCCGACGGAGTGTCGGATCGAGTCCCAGTTCCGCTCGACGTAGTCGTCGAGGTAGGCGTCGGAGACGTTGTGCATGGTCATGCGGGCCTCGGAGACGTGGCGCCAGACGGGTTCGGCGTTTTGGTAGACGACGGCGGCGGACAGGAGCTTGTGGGTCTTGCCCCGGAGCTGGCGGAGCTGGGCGCGGGCGTCGTCGGGGGTTTCGGGCTTGGCGAAGGTCTGGCGGTCCAGGGCGAGGACCTGGTCGCAGCCGAGGACGAGGGCGTCGGGGTGTTTCTCGGCGACCTTGCGGGCCTTCATCTCGGCCAGGGCATCGGCGATGTCGCGGGGGCTCGCGCCCTCGGCGGTGAGAGCGTCGCGGATGGTGGATTCGTCGACGCGGGAGGCGATGGGGGTGGGGGCAAGGCCGGCGGCGCGGAGCATCTGGAGCCGGGTGGGGGAAGTGGAGGCGAGGATGAGGGTCGGGGGCAAGGCTGTGAATATCCTCGGTTTGTTCTTGGGTGGCGTTTGGCCGGTTCGGGGCCGGGAAGAGCGTCCTGTGGGTTGGTGGGCAGTCCTGCAGCAATCGGGCCAGAGATATCCCGCTGTGCGCGGGTTTGTCACGCGGCATGGGAGAACGGGTTGTGCCGAGGGTGTGGACGGCGGTCGCCTGTGGATTGAGTGTGGAGGTCTGGAAAACTAACCTATTGATAATTAATGTAATTGCGTGAGGAGTTTCCCTGGCTGCCGGATTTTCCCGGACTTATCCCCAAGTCCCTCCCTGTGGACTGATCCGGGGACTGGCGGGGAAATCCCGTCCTCCACAGGGCCTACATCATCCACATTCCTTCTTTTCATTCTTTCTTTATAGAAGGAGAGGTGCACGCCAGACTGGGGACAGGGACATGCTTGAGACGATGACGGGTTTCCTTGCCGACTGGTACCTGGTGACGAAATCGCTGCACGTCGTGTCGGTGATTTCCTGGATGGCGGGGATCTTCTACCTGCCGAGACTTTTCGTCTACCACGTGGAGCAGGTGCAGGCCGGGACCGCTACAGATACGATGTTCCAGACGATGGAGCGGCGGCTTCTGCGGGGGATCATGAACCCGGCGATGGTTGCGACCTGGGTGTTCGGGCTGGCGCTGGTGTTCACGCCAGGGGTCGTGGACTGGTCCTTCGCCTGGGCCTGGGTCAAGGCGGCCAGTGTGCTGGGGATGACCTGGTTCCACCATTGGCTGGGCCTGCGCCGGAAGGAGTTCCTTGCGGGGACCAACACGCGGTCGGGGCGGACCTACCGGATGATGAACGAGGTTCCGACGATCTTGATGCTGGTCATCGTCTTCTCGGTCATCCTGCGCTACTGATTGACTTTCGGGCCGTCAGGCCTTACGTCGCGGCTTGCAGGGCCGTCCGGCCCATCGCACCTCCCGTCCCAAATCCGCCGAGACCCCCCGTGATAGGGCGTGGTCTGCCCAAAGGTATTCCATGACTGTTGAACGCTTGAACCTCGCCGAACTGAAGGCCAAGACCCCCGCCGACCTCTTGGCGATGGCCGAGGAATGGGAGATCGAGAACGCGCCCAGCATGCGCAAGGGCGAGATGATGTTCTCGCTGCTGAAGGAGCATGCCGAGGAAGGCTGGGAGATCGGTGGCGACGGCGTGCTGGAAGTGCTGCAGGACGGGTTCGGGTTCCTCCGCTCGCCCAGTGCCAACTACCTTCCGGGTCCGGATGACATCTACGTCTCACCAGAAATGATCCGCCAATTCTCGCTGCGGACCGGCGATTCCATCGAGGGCGTGATCAAGGCCCCGCAGGAAAACGAACGCTATTTCAGCCTGACCAAGGCCACGAAGATCAACTTCGACGACCCCGAGAAGGCCAAGCACAAGGTCCACTTCGACAACCTTACGCCGCTGTACCCCGATGAGCGGCTGAAGATGGAAGTCGAGGACCCGACGATCAAGGACCGCTCGGCCCGGATCATCGACCTGGTTGCCCCCATCGGCAAAGGCCAGCGCGGGCTGATCGTGGCCCCGCCGCGGACCGGTAAGACTGTGCTGCTGCAGAATATCGCGCATTCCATCGCGACGAACCATCCGGAGTGCTACCTTATCGTCCTTCTGATCGACGAACGTCCCGAGGAAGTCACCGACATGCAGCGCACGGTGAAGGGGGAGGTTGTCGCCTCGACCTTCGACGAACCGGCGACGCGGCACGTGGCGGTGGCCGAAATGGTCATCGAAAAGGCCAAGCGCCTGGTCGAACACAAGCGCGACGTGGTGATCCTACTGGACTCGATCACCCGCCTGGGCCGGGCGTTCAACACCGTGGTCCCGTCCTCGGGCAAGGTGCTGACCGGTGGGGTGGACGCGAACGCCCTGCAGCGGCCGAAGCGGTTCTTCGGCGCGGCGCGGAACATCGAGGAAGGCGGGTCGCTGACCATCATCGCCACCGCGCTGATCGATACCGGCAGCCGGATGGACGAAGTGATCTTCGAAGAATTCAAGGGCACCGGTAACAGCGAAATCGTGCTGGATCGGAAAGTGGCCGACAAGCGCGTCTTCCCGGCGATGGACATCCTGAAGTCCGGCACCCGGAAAGAGGACCTTCTGGTCGACAAGATGGACCTGCAGAAGACCTATGTGTTGCGCCGCATCCTGAACCCGATGGGCACGACGGATGCGATCGAGTTCCTGATTTCCAAGCTGAAGCAGACGAAATCGAACAGCGAATTCTTCGAGTCGATGAACACCTAAAGGGCCGCTGGCGATGGACACGATCTATGCCCTCGCCACGGCGCGGGGTCGGTCGGGCCTCGCCGTGGTACGGATCTCGGGACCGGACGCTTTTGCGGCCGGTCTTGCGCTTTGTGGGTCGCTGCCCTCGCCACGGTTGGCGGGGCTGCGGCGGCTGAGCTGGGGCGGGGAGCTGCTGGACGAGGCGCTGGTGGTGTCGTTCGCCGAGGGCGCGAGCTTCACCGGCGAGGCGGTGGTTGAGCTGCATTGCCACGGCGGCCCAGCGGTGGTGGGCGCGGTGCTACGTGCCTTGTCTGCGCAGCCCGGTCTGCGGCTTGCCGAGCCGGGGGAGTTCACACGGCGCGCGCTGGAGAATGGTGTGCTGGACTTGGCGCAAGTCGAGGGGTTGGCGGACCTGATCGACGCCGAGACCGAGGCGCAACGCAAGCAGGCGGTGCGGGTCTTGTCCGGGTCCGTGGGTCAGAAGGTCGATGGCTGGCGGCGGGACCTGATCCGGTCGGGGGCGCTATTGGAAGCGACCATCGACTTCGCGGATGAGGACGTGCCGGTGGATGTCTCGCCTGAGGTGCTCGCTCTGATCGACGGGCTGATGGCGGACCTTGGGCGTGAGGCGGCAGGGGTGACGGCGGCAGAGCGGATTCGGGACGGGTTCGAAGTGGCCATCGTCGGAGCACCCAATGCGGGGAAGTCCACGCTCTTGAACCAGCTGGCGGGGCGGGAGGCGGCGATCACCTCTGAAATCGCGGGGACGACGCGCGATGTGATCGAGGTCCGGATGGAGATTGCTGGGCTGCCGGTGACCTTTCTTGACACGGCGGGCTTGCGCGACACCGAGGATCGGCTGGAACGCGCCGGGATCGAGCGGGCTTTGGCCCGGGCCGAGGCGGCGGATCTGCGGCTGTTCTTGACGGATGGCTCTGCTTTGCCGTTGGAGCCTGTGGGCGATGATCTGGTTGTTCTGGGCAAGGCGGATACCAAATCTGGGTATTCGGGACTTGCTGTTTCGGGGATGACCGGCGCCGGTGTGCCTGAATTGATGGCGCGGATCGGCGAAATCCTTGGTGAGAGAGTTGGCTCGGCCGGTGCCTTGGTGCGCGAACGGCATCGCGTGGCTGTTACAACGGCGATTGCCGCTCTGGCCGAGTCACGGGCGGAAGTGGTAAGGGATGACTCGCGCGTCGAGCTGGCGGCGGAGCATCTGCGGCAGGCAGTCCGGGCACTAGATGCCCTGGTCGGCCGGGTGGATGTGGACGACCTTCTGGGCGAGATTTTCGCCAGCTTCTGCATCGGTAAGTGAGGGTTTCACGTGAAACACTACGACGTCATCGTGATCGGCGGCGGCCATGCGGGGGCCGAAGCGGCAGCTGTTGCGGCGCGGATGGGTGTGTCGACTGCGCTGGTGACTTTGCGAGTGGAAACGCTGGGCGCGATGTCCTGCAACCCGGCGATTGGGGGCTTGGGCAAGGGCCACCTCGTGCGTGAGATCGACGCGCTGGATGGGGTCATGGGCCGGATGGCGGACAAGGCGGGCATTCAGTTCCGGTTGCTGAATCGGCGGAAGGGTCCCGCCGTGCAGGGACCGCGCGCGCAGATCGACCGGCGTCTGTACCGCGAGGCGATGCGGGCCGAACTGCTGGCGACGCCGGGGTTGGATGTGATTGAGGGCGAAGTCGCGGGCCTGCGGCTTGTCGGCGGCGCGGTGGCTGGCGTCGTGCTGGCCTCGGGTGTGGAGTTGGCGTCGGGTCGGGTTGTGCTGACGGCGGGGACGTTCCTGAACGGTTTGATCCACATCGGCGACCGGCGGATGTCGGGCGGTCGGATGGGCGATTCGCCGTCGAAGCTGCTGGCTTCGCAACTGGCTGAGTTGGCGCTGCCGGTGGGACGACTGAAGACGGGGACTCCGCCGCGGCTGGACGGCCGAACCATCGACTGGGCGCGATTGGAAAGCCAGCCGGGGGATGAGGTTCCGTCGGTGTTTTCCTTCCTGAACCGCGCGCCCGAGGCGCGGCAGATCTCCTGCGGGATCACCCATACGTCGGAGGCGACCCACCAGATCGTGCGGGACAACTTGGGCCGATCCGCCATGTATGGTGGTCATATCGAAGGGGTCGGACCGCGCTATTGTCCGTCTATCGAGGACAAAGTCGTGCGCTTTGCCGACAAGACCTCCCATCAGGTGTTCCTGGAGCCGGAGGGGCTGGACGACCACACGGTGTATCCGAACGGCCTGTCGACCTCGTTGCCCGAGGAGGTCCAGCACGCCTACATCCGCACGATCCCTGGCCTGGAGCAGACGATGATTCTGCAGCCGGGCTACGCCATCGAATATGACTACTTCGACCCGCGCGGGCTGCATCGCACGCTGGAGACCAAGGCTGTCTCTGGCCTGTACTTCGCGGGCCAGATCAACGGCACAACGGGATATGAGGAAGCAGGGGCCCAAGGGATTGTGGCAGGGATTAACGCTGCTGCTGCATCTAAGGGCGCTGATCCGGTAGAGTTCAGCCGGACCGAAAGCTACATCGGCGTGATGATCGATGACCTCACCTCGCGCGGAGTGACAGAGCCTTATCGGATGTTCACGTCGCGGGCCGAGTTCCGTCTGACAGTACGCGCCGACAATGCAGATCGGCGGCTGACGCCCGTCGGACTTGCCGCCGGGTGTGTGGCGGAACCCCGCCGCCGGGCCTTTGAAGCGAAGCTGGAAGCGCTTGATTCAGGACGCGCAGCCCTGCAGGCGGAAATGATCGGCCCGAAATCGCTGAACGAAATTGGTATCGCAGTCAGCCGGGACGGGGGCAAAAGGTCGGCCTACGACGTTCTCTCCCTGCCGGGTGTTGAGCTTGATTTGGTGAAAGATGCTTTCGCGTCCTACCAGATGTTGAGCCGTGATGTGCTTGAACAGCTGCAGATCGATGCAACGTACGATCAGTACTCTGACAGGCAAGCCAAGGAAGTTGCCGATCTGCGGCGCCAGGAGACCCAACGTATCCCCGCCAACTTTGATTATGGTCGGATTTCCGGACTGTCCAATGAGCTGAAGCAAAAGCTGGGAAGAGCGCAGCCCGATACGATCCTGCAAGCATCCCGAATCGAAGGGGTTACTCCTGCAGCTTTGCTTTTAGTGCTTTCACACCTGAAAAAGCCGCATGCTGAGCGTATGGCAGGATGACCGAGGCAGCCGAACTCGCCGGCCTGGATGTTTCACGTGAAACATTGGACTCGCTTCACAGCTACGAAAAGCTTGTGCAGCGCTGGACGCCCGCGATCAACCTTGTCAGCAAAGCAACTTTGGCAACGTTCTGGACTCGTCACATTGTTGATTCCGCCCAAGTTTTCGCATTCTGCCCCCCGGATGCGGGTCACTGGGCGGACTTTGGGTCGGGTGCGGGACTTCCGGGCCTTGTTGTTGCGATCCTTGCAAAGGACCTGCGGCCTGAGTTGCGAATCACGCTTGTCGAGTCGGATCTTCGCAAAGCAACGTTCCTGCGCCAGGCCGCACAGACGCTAGGCTTGAAGGTTGTCGTACTAAGCCAACGAATCGAAGCTGTTGCCGCTCTGAATGCGGATGTTGTCTCGGCGCGCGCGCTCGCACCACTTAGCGACCTTATGCAGTTCTGTGCGCTGCATCTTGCACTGGGCGGCGTCGCGATCTTTCCAAAAGGTGCGCGGTACGAAAACGAGATTGCCGAGGCCCGCAAAGCGTGGTCATTCGACGTCACGCCGCAGCCCAGTATGTCCGACAGTGAAGCTGCAATTCTTGTGATCAGGAACATCCACCGTGCCCAAGACTGACCAGACCCACATCCTTGCTCTGGCAAACCAGAAAGGCGGAGTCGGCAAGACGACGACAGCAATCAACTTGGCTGCCGGGCTGGCGGAGCTTGGAAGACGAGTGCTGCTCGTGGACATCGATCCGCAGGGCAACTCGTCCACTGGCCTTGGCATTCGGCCAGACGCACGGAAGAAGACCAGCTACGATTTGATCGTAGACGGTGCGGACCTACAGGATGTTGTGATCGCGACCAACCTTCCAGACGTCATGATCATTCCTGCCAACGCGGATCTGTCCTCGGCAGACTTAGATATCGTTTCAAACGAAAAGCGCAGCTACTTGCTGCACGATGCTCTGCGTCGCCCCGAGATGGATGCTTACCAGTTCGACTACATCCTGATCGACTGCCCGCCGGCGCTGAGCCTGCTAACAATCAATGCACTGGTGGCATGCGATTCGGTGCTTGTCCCACTGCAGTGTGAATTCTTCGCGCTGGAAGGCCTGTCGCAGCTGATGTTGACGATTCGTGATGTGCGCCGGTCTGCCAACCCAGACCTGCGCATCGAAGGAATTGTGTTGACGATGCATGACCGCCGCAACAGGTTGACAGCGCAGGTTGAAGCGGATGCCCGGGCGAACATGGGCGACCTGGTGATGAAGACCACTATTCCACGCAACGTGCGAATCAGCGAGGCGCCATCCTACGCGCTGCCGGTGCTGACTTACGACCCAAGCTCCAAGGGTGCCGAGGCCTATCGCGCCTTGGCCAAGGAGATTGCAGATCGTCGCAAAACCCCGGAAGTTTCAGAGGCTTGAGCATGTCGAAGACAGAGAAAAGGGGCCTTGGCCGTGGGTTGTCGGCATTGATGGCGGACGTGCATCTGGCAGGGCCAGAGCAGATGGCTGCGCCGCGCAAGGCCGAGCTGTTCGTGGCGGTGGACAAGCTGGAGCCGAATCCGCAGCAGCCGCGCCTGGATTTCCGCAAGGAAGAGCTGGAGAGCCTGGCCGATTCGATTCGGCAGAAGGGCGTGATCCAGCCCCTGATCGTCCGTCGCAAGCCGGGCCGCGACACCTATGAAATCGTCGCCGGAGAGCGTCGGTGGCGGGCGGCACAAATGGCGCAGCTGCATGAAGTTCCTGTTGTCGTTCGGGAGCTTAACGACACTGAAGTGCTTGAAGTCGCGATCATCGAGAACATCCAACGGGCTGACCTGAACGCCATCGAAGAGGCGTTGGGCTTTCGGCAATTGATGACCCGATTCGGCCACACCCAGGAAAAGCTGGCTGAAGCGCTGAGCAAAAGCCGGAGCCACGTAGCGAATCTGTTGCGGCTTCTGACGCTGCCCGACGATGTGCAGGACCTGGTGCGCGACGGGAAGCTGTCGGCGGGTCATGCGCGGGCGTTGATCGGCAGCCCAAGAGCCTCGGATCTTGCAGCCCAGATCGTGGCCAAGGGGCTTTCGGTGCGTGAGGTCGAGCGGCTGATGAAGGCGCAGGAGGGGGCGAAAGCCGCTGCTTCGAAAGTCGCGCGGGCCCCCGAGAAGGATGCGGATACGCGGGCGCTGGAGGGGGATCTTTCGGCCAACCTGAAGATGCCAGTGCGGATCGAGCACGGCGCGGGCGGAGAGAGCGGTGAGCTGGTGATCCGCTATGCTTCGCTGGATGACCTCGACAAGTTGTGCCGGATCCTGACTCAGCTACCAGATGAAGCCTGATCAGCTGGCACTTTGACGACCGGCTAGAAGTGCACGGAGGATGCCGTTCAGCATCATGACGCCGGTTTCGGTCGTGCGGATGTGGTCGCCGTCATGCGCTAGAAGGCCGAGAGCTTCAACTTCGTCGAGAGCCTTTGTGGAGAGCGGCCGCCCTGCGAGCGAGGCGAAGCGCTGGAGTGAGGCGCCTTCTTTCAGGCGAAGGGCAAACATCAGGTACTCGCTGGCACGATCCTCGGGGGCAAGGCGTTCGATGGTTTCGGCAGCGCCGGGTTTGGCGAGGGTGCGATCCAGCCAAGGGGTCGGTTGACGTTCGGCTTCTGTGGCGAATCGTGCCGAATCGAGGGTGAGTCGACCGTGCGCGCCGGGGCCGATGCCGGCGTAGTCACCCATGCGCCAGTAGATCAGGTTGTGGCGTGATTCGTCGCCGGGACGGGCGTGATTCGAGACCTCGTAGGCTGGGAGGCCAGCGTCGCGCGTGATCTCTTGCGTCATTTCGAACATGTCGGCGGAGAGGTCTTCCTCGGGCAGGCCCTTGAGAAGGTTCTTGGCGTGCATCTGGCCGAAGACGGTGCCGTCCTCGATGGTCAGTTGGTAAAGCGAGAGGTGGCTGGTGCCGAAGTCGAGCGCGCGGTTCAGTTCGTCGCGCCAGGCTTGCAGACTCTGGTTCTGGCGGGCGTAGATCAGGTCGATCGAGACGCGGTCGAAGGTGGATTGGGCGATGGCGATGGCTTTTGCGGCCTCGTCGACGGAGTGCATCCGGCCGAGGCGGCGGAGGTCTTCAGGGTCAAGGGATTGGATTCCAAGGGAAACCCGGTTGACGCCTGCTTTAGCGTAGCCTTCGAACCGGGCGGCCTCGACGCTGCCGGGGTTGGCTTCGAGGGTGATTTCCACGTCGTTGGCGAGTGTCCAGGTGGCGCGGATGCGGTCGAGGATGCCCTGGACGGTGGTGGCCTCCATCAGGGAGGGGGTGCCGCCGCCGAAGAAGATAGTGTTGAGGATGCGGCCTTGGGTGAGCGCGCCGATGCGGTCAATTTCGGATTGGAAGGCCCGAAGCCAGCGGGCCTGGTCGACGCGGCCGGCGACGTGGCTGTTGAAGTCGCAGTAGGGGCATTTCGACTGGCAGAAGGGCCAGTGGAGATAGAGGCCGAAGCCGGCGTGGCGCCAGTCCTCCATCAGGGGAACAGGGCGGCGACGAGTTTCTGGAAGGCGTCTGCGCGGTGGGAGAGGCGGTTTTTCTCCCAGCGGTCCATCTCGCCGAAGGTCTGGGTGTAGCCGTCGGGCAGGAAGATGGGGTCGAAGCCATGTCCCTGTTCGCCACGGCCGGGCCAGACAAGGCGGCCGCAAGATTTGCCTTCGAAGACAAGGTCTTGTCCGTCTGGAGCGGCAAGGACGAGGGTGCAGCAGAATTGGGCGGTGCGGGGTTCGGGGGCTTTTGCGGCCTCCATCTCGCGCCAGACGCGTTCCATCCCGACCTTGAAGTCGCGGCCTTTTGCGGTGGTGGCCCAGTCGGCGGTGAAGACTCCCGGTGCGCCGCCAAGGGCGTCTACGGCCAGGCCGGAATCGTCGGCGAGTGCTATGAGGCCAGATGCTTTGGCTGCGGCATGAGCCTTGAGGCGAGCATTACCGACGAAGGTGGTCTCGGTTTCCTCGGGCTCGGGCAGGCCAAGCTCCCCGGCACCGACGACGGTCACGTCGAAAGGGGCCAGGAGATCGGCGATCTCTTCCAGCTTGCCACGGTTGTGTGTGGCGACCAGCAGGCGATCCCCGCGCTTCAGCATCCTAGAGACCCAGTGCTGCCCGTTGTGCCGCCACCAGTGACGCGTTTCCGGCGCGGGCCAGGTCGAGAAGCTGCAGGAGCTCATCTTGGCTGAAGGCGGAGCCCTCGGCGGACATCTGGACTTCGATCAGCTTGCCGGCGCCGGTCATCACGAAGTTGCCATCGGTTCCGGCGGCCGAGTCCTCGGGGTAGTCTAGGTCAAGCACGGGCTGACCGGCGTAGATTCCGCATGACACGGCAGAGACGTGGTCCATGATGGGATCGCTGACGATCACGCCCGAGGTGAGAAGCTTGTTCACCGCCAGCCGCAACGCTACCCAGCCCCCGGTGATCGAGGCGCAGCGCGTTCCGCCGTCGGCCTGGATCACGTCGCAGTCGACGACGATCTGGCGTTCGCCCAGGGCCTGACGGTCCACTCCCGCGCGCAGGGAGCGGCCGATAAGCCGTTGAATTTCCTGTGTGCGGCCAGACTGCTTGCCCGCCGCCGCTTCACGCCGCGTCCGCGAATTCGTCGCACGGGGCAGCATGCCGTATTCGGCTGTGACCCAGCCCTGCCCGGTGTTCTTCAGAAACGGGGGTGCCTTGTCCTCGATCGTGGCCGAGCAGAGGACATGCGTGTCACCCATCTTGATCAGGCAAGAGCCCTCGGCGTGCCGCATCACGTTGGTTTCGATTGAAACCGCCCGAAGATCGCTTAATTTTCTGCCTGAGGGGCGCATTGCTGGACCTTTCACTGGAATGCGGCCACATATGCAACCACGGGCACCGGATGCAAGGCCGATTGCTGAACCGATGACAAGCGCGCAACCCATTCTTGGCGACATGAACGACCGGACGCGCGAGGTTTTCCGGCGCGTGGTCGAAGGCTATCTGACCTCCGGGGAGCCGGTCGGCTCGCGCACGTTGACGCGGACGCTGTCCGAAAAGGTTTCGGCGGCGACGGTCCGAAACGTGATGCAGGACTTGGAATATCTGGGTCTTCTGGACAGCCCGCATGTCTCGGCGGGCCGAATCCCGACGCAGATGGGCTTGCGGATGTTCGTCGACAGCCTTCTGGAAGTGGGTCAGGTCGCGCCCGAGGATCAGGAGAAGATCGACGCGACACTGGGAGTGAACGACCAGGACGTGACGACCCTGCTGGACGAGGTGGGCGCTGCGCTGTCCGTGATCACTCGGGGGGCAAGCGTGGTGCTGGCCCCGAAGCGGGAAGCGGCGATCCGGCATATCGAGTTTGTCAGCCTTGCCCCGGATCGGGCGCTGGTCGTGCTGGTCTTTGCCGATGGTCAGGTGGAAAACCGCGTCTTCGTGCCGCCGCCAGGGCAGACGCCATCCTCGATGCGGGAGGCGGCGAATTTTCTGAACGCCTTGGCCGAGGGGCGGACGCTGTCCGAGCTGCGGGCCAACATCGTGTCGGAAATTGGCAAGCGTCGCCAGGAAATCGATTCGCTGGCGCGCGAGATGGTCGAAAGCGGCTTTGCCCTGTGGGAGAACGCGGGCGAGCCTTCAGAGCGGCTGATCGTGCGCGGTCGGTCGAACCTGATCGGCGAAGCGGTGGATCAGGCGGAAATCGACCGGATCCGCGTGCTTTTCGATGATCTGGAGCGCAAGCGGGACATTGCCGAATTCCTGAACCTGACCGAGGCCGGCGAAGGCGTGCGCATTTTTATCGGTTCGGAGAACAAGCTTTTCTCACTTTCCGGTTCAAGTCTGGTGGTTTCTCCCTATATGAACGCTGATCGGAAGATCATCGGCGCGGTGGGCGTCATCGGACCGACCAGGCTGAATTATGGCCGCATCGTCCCGATCGTTGACTACACCGCCCAGCTGGTGGGCCGCTTGGTCAGTGACCGCGGCAAGGGCTGAAAAGGACGGACGCATGTCGCAGGAAGAGACCACCTCGCCGCAGGTGGAGTTGGAAGAGTTTGAAACACCCGAAGATGCAGAGCTTGAGGCCCTGCGGGCCGAGCGCGATGAATTGCGCGACAAGTTCATGCGGGTGCTGGCCGACGCAGAGAACAGCCGCAAGCGGGCTGAGCGGGATCGGAAAGAGGCCGAGATGTATGGCGGGACGCGCCTGGCGCGCGATCTGCTGCCGGTGTACGACAACCTGAATCGCGCGATCCAGGCCATCCCGGAAGAAACGCGTGCGGCTTCGGCAGCGCTGATTGAAGGGGTCGAGCTGACCCTACGCGAGCTCACAAATGTGATGACGAAGCACGGCATCACGATGATCTCGCCTGCGGTCGGGGATCAGTTCGACCCGCAGCTGCACCAGGCGATGTTCGAGGCTCCGCTGCCGGGGACGAAGGCCGGGCAGATCATCCAGGTGGCGACGGAGGGGTTCCTGTTGCACGACCGTCTGCTGCGCCCCGCGCAGGTTGGGGTCTCGTCGAACACGGCTGGGTAAGGGCGGTGGGCGGATCGCCCACCCTACGCCAGCCCTTTGATTTCATAGATGAGTTTCAGGGCTTCCATCGGGGTGAGTTCATCCGGGTGGATGTCCTTCAGCCTTTCCTCTACCGCTGAGGCCTTCTGCTTTTGCGGCGGGGGCGCGGGTGGGGCGGCGCGGAAGAGGGGGAGGTCGTCGATCAGGGTGGCCTGCTTGCCGCCTTCGCGGTCGCCCTTCTCTAGTGCGTCGAGGACGACTTTTGCGCGTTCGATGACGCTGGCGGGGAGGCCCGCCAGCCGAGCGACTTGGACGCCATAGCTGCGGTCGGCGGCGCCTTCGCGGACTTCGTGGAGGAAGATGACCTCGCCTTCCCATTCCTTGACGGTGACGGTGGCGTTCTTGACGCCGGGCAGCTTGCCCGCGAGGGCCGTCATCTCGTGGTAATGCGTGGCGAACAGGGCGCGGGAGCGGTTGACTACGTGCAGGTGTTCGAGGGTCGCCCAGGCGATGCTTAGGCCGTCATAGGTGGCGGTGCCGCGCCCGATTTCGTCCAGGATCACCAGCGCGCGGTCGTCGGCCTGGTTCAGGATCGCGGCGGTTTCGACCATCTCGACCATGAAGGTGGAGCGGCCTCTTGCGAGGTCGTCGGAGGCGCCGACTCGGCTGAAGAGTTGGGAGACGAGGCCGATACGGGCTTCGGTGGCGGGGACGTGACTGCCCGCTTGGGCGAGAAGGGCGATAAGGGCGTTCTGGCGGAGGAACGTGGATTTGCCGGCCATGTTCGGGCCGGTCAGAAGCCAGATGGCGGGGGTGTTCTTGTCGGTAAGGGCGCAGTCGTTGGCGACGAAGGGTTGGCCTTCGCGGCGGAGCGCGCGCTCGACGACGGGGTGGCGGCCTGCGGTGATCTGGAAGGCGCGGGATTCGTCGACCTCGGGGCGGCACCAGTTTTCTTCGGCGGAAAGGTCGGCGAAGGCGGCGGCGAGGTCGATCTCGGCCAGGGCGCGGGCGGCTTGGGCAATGGGGGCGGAGTGGTCGAGGACTTCGGCCTTCAGGGCCGTGTAGTGGCGCTTTTCGATCTCCAGGGCGTGGTTGGCGGAGTTGAGGATGCGGGTTTCGAGGTCGGAGAGGGCGAGGGTGGTGAAGCGGACCTGACCGGCGGTGGTCTGGCGGTGGATGAAAAGCTCCGGCATGGCGCGCATGCGGTCTTCGTGGGTGGTCGTCGTCTCGATGAAGTAGCCGAGGACGTTGTTATGCTTGATCTTCAGCGAGGCGACGCCGGTGGCTTCGACGTAGTCGGCCTGCATCCGGGCGATCACGCCGCGGCCTTCGTCACGAAGCGCGCGGGTTTCATCGAGTTCGGGGTCGTAGCTGGGGGCGATGTAGCCGCCGTCGCGGGTCAGGAGCGGGGGTTCGGCGACGAGGGCGCGGGTGAGGTGAGCGACGAGAGCGTCGTGGCCGACGAGCGCTTGCGCGGCCACGGTCAGGAGGGGTGGGGCGTCAGTCAGGAGTTGGGCGATGCGGCCCACCTGTTCGAGGCCCGCGCGAATGGCGGACATGTCGCGGGGGCCATCGCGGTCCAGCCCGAGGCGGGAGAGGGCGCGGTCGATGTCGGGGACGCGGCGAAGGGATTCGCGGAGTTGGTCGCGGAGGGAGGGGGCTTCGAGGAGGTGGTCGAGGGCGGCCTGGCGGGCGTGGATGGTGTGGAGATCGAGGGAGGGGGAGGAGAGGCGGCGTTCGAGGAGGCGGGCACCCCCGGCGGTGACGGTGCGGTCGATTGCGGCGAGGAGCGAGCCTTCGCGGCCGCCGGAGAGGGCCTGGGTGAGTTCGAGGTTGCGGCGCGTAGCGGCGTCGATCTGCATCGTGCCGCCTAGGGGTTCCTTTACCGGGGGACGCAGGAGAGGCATCCGTCCGCGCTGGGTGAGGTGGAGGTAGTCGACCAGGGCGCCCATGGCGGAGATCTCGGCGCGGTCAAAGTTTCCGAAGGCGTCGAGGGAGGCGACGTGGAAGAGGTCGCAGAGGCGACGCTCGGCGTTGGTGGAGTCGAAGCTGACGCGGCTGAGGGGGGTGACGGCCGTGCTGTCGAGGAGAGGGATGATATCGCGTTCGCGGGCTTCGGAGAGGAGAAGCTCGCGGGGGGCGATGCGGGCGATGTCGGGGCCAAGGCGGGTGAGGGAGGAGGGCATCACCCGGAACTCGCCGGTGGAGATGTCGGCCCAGGCGAGGGCGGCCTGGTCGCGGACCTCGGCGAAGGCGGCGAGGAAGTTGTGGCGGCGGGCTTCGAGGAGGGAATCCTCGGTCAGCGTGCCGGGAGTGACCAGGCGGACGACGTCGCGTTTGACCACGGATTTGGAGCCGCGCTTCTTCGCCTCGGCCGGGTCTTCCAGCTGTTCGGCGATAGCGACGCGGAAGCCCTTGCGGATCAGGGTGAGGAGGTAGCCTTCGGCCGAGTGGACCGGGACGCCACACATGGCGATGGGCTCGCCGAGGTGGAAGCCGCGCTTGGTGAGCGCGATGTCGAGGGCTGCGCTTGCGGCGACGGCGTCGTCGAAGAACATCTCGTAGAAGTCGCCCATCCGATAGAAGAGGAGGGCGCCGGGGTTCTGGGCCTTGATCTCCAGATACTGCGCCATCATCGGCGTGACGGTGTCTTCGGTCACTTGGGTCCCCCTTGAGTGGGCGGAGAGTATCGGCTGGGGGGCCGTCGGGGAAGGGGGGTGCCCACGCGTGGGCGGTTTTGGAGGGCTTTTGATTTCAAGGGGTTGGCTGTGGGCGTTTACCGAGCGTTAGGATTTTGGATTGGTGGTCGCCCCCCACCCCCGGCCCCTCCCCACGGAGGGGGAGGGGAGGCGCTTCTTCTGTGGCGTCGCGTGGGGGGTTGATGGCGGATGCCTCCGGCGGGGATATTTGGGCCAGTATGAAAGGCTGGTGCCTGGAGTTGGGGTGGGAGCCTCCGGCAGGGATATTTGGGCAAAGATGAAAGGTTGGACCTGCGGGTGAGGCAAGCCGACAGGGTGACGCCTGAGCAGCGGCATAGGGTCAGGGCGGAGTGATTGGTGGTGGAACGGGAGAGTCGGGGAGAACCCCGACCTACAGCACGTATCTGGAGATGTCGGCGGAGCGGGCGAGGGCGCCGAGGTTGGTTTCGACGAATTGGGCGTCGACGGTGACGGACTGGCCCGAGCGGTCGGGGGCGTGGAAGCTGAGCTCTTCGAAGACACGCTCCATCACCGTGTAGAGGCGACGCGCGCCGATGTTTTCGACGCTCCGGTTCACCTCGGCGGCGATGCGGGCCAGGGCGGCGATGCCATCGGGGGTGAAGGTGACCTGCACGTCCTCGGTCGCCATCAGGGCCTTGTATTGACGGGTGAGGGCGTTGTCGGTCTCGGTCAGGATGGAGACGAAATCCTCTTCCGTCAGGGGGGCGAGTTCGACGCGGATGGGGAGGCGGCCCTGCAGTTCGGGGAGGAGGTCCGAGGGCTTGGCGATGTGGAAAGCGCCCGAGGCGATGAAGAGGATGTGGTCGGTCTTCACCGGGCCGTGCTTGGTGGAGACGGTTGTACCCTCGATCAGCGGCAGGAGGTCGCGCTGGACGCCTTCGCGGGAGACATCGGCCCCGCGCGCGTCACTGCGAGCGCAGATCTTGTCGATTTCATCGAGGAAGACGATGCCGTTTTCCTGCACGGCCTCCAGTGCGGCGGCGCGGACGGCTTCGTCGTCGAGAAGCTTGTCGGCTTCCTGACCGATCAGGATTTCGTAACTTTGCGCCACGGTCATGCGCTTGCGGCTGGTGCGGCCGCCGAAGGTCTTGAACAAGTCCTGCAGGCCCTGCATCTGCTGTTCCATGCCCGGCATGCCGAAGCCGAGCGGCACGGGCGCGGCGGCATCGGCCACGTCGATCTCGATCATCGTGTCGTCGAGTTCGCCGCGCTTCAGCTTGCCCCGGAACATCTCACGCGTCTGGTCGCGGGCGTCCTTGCCGGCGAGGGCCTCGATCACGCGATCCTCGGCGGCCTTATGGGCGCGGGCTTTCACCTCTTCCCGCATCGCGGCGCGGGTGTCGTTGATCGCAACATCGACAAGATCGCGCACGATGGAATCCACGTCGCGGCCGACGTAGCCGACTTCGGTGAACTTGGTGGCCTCGACCTTCAGGAAGGGGGCCTTGGCCAGTTTGGCGAGGCGGCGGCTGATCTCGGTCTTTCCGACGCCGGTGGGGCCGATCATCAGGATGTTCTTTGGATAGACCTCATCCCGCAGGTCATCGCCGAGGCGTTTGCGGCGCCAGCGGTTGCGCAAGGCCACGGCCACGGCGCGCTTCGCTTCCTTCTGGCCGATGATGAAGCGGTCAAGTTCCGAGACGATTTCGCGGGGGGTCAGGTCGGTCATTCGGTCGATCCATAGGGCGGCAGGCGGGACTTGCCGGGGAAATTCGGGAGAAGGTCCATGACGCGGGCGCGGAGCTGGACCCACCAGGTGCCGATGGCGGTGATGAAGCCGCCGAGGACAAGGAGGACGAAGATCCAGCTGGTGCCGCCGTCACCCCCCATGACCCAGCCGATCACGAGCGCAATGTAGACGATGGCAGCGGTAAGGAAGCTGCGGCGGTCGATGACGAGCGCCAGGAGGGTGATGAGGACGAGGGCGATGGCGAGAAAGCCCATACCGCCGCCGTTCAGCAGCGTGACTGCGACGGTGTTCACCAACGCCGGTGCGGCAAGGAGATGGCACCAGAACGCGGTTGCGGCATGGCGGCCAAGGCGGTGCGGGTCGCGGGTATCGAACCACATGCCGGTCAGGAAGGCGCCGATCCCAAACAGGAGCGTGGCCGTGGCGAAGGCCGGACTTTCGGTCAGGTCGAAGAGTGCGGAATATCCGCTGCCCGCTCCGGCAAGTGCATAAAGGCTCGAGGCTGAAGCGGTGACGGAGTATATTGCGGCCAGTACCGCACCGCCAGTCAGAAAGGCGGCGAAGGGCAGTCGGAAGTGGCGGTACCAAGCGACCATGCCAAGGGCAGAGGCCGACGAGCCGAGGATGGCAATCATGCGCTGGTCCAAGTCGGTTTGCGCCAGAACCGTAAAGACGAAGATGGCGATGCCGGTGCCATAGGCGGTGGCAAGGACCATGGAGGGCAGTGTCATCCGGCGCTTGAGGGTGAAGTAGCCGGCCCACCACCAGGCGATCCCGGCAGTGGCCAGGGGCACCAGGGTCAGCATCGCGAAGCCGCCGATGACAGTCAGGAGTGCCGTGGCCCCGACCAGCAGGATGACCAGGCCGATGGAGATGAAGATCTCGGAAAAGCCGCGGAAGAATTCGAAGGGTTCATCCTCTTGCGGCAGGCTGGCCCGCTTGCCGGCGCGGTCGTTGGCCAGTGCCTGTAGCGAGGCTGCCTGCGCTTCGGTCAAGATGCCCGCCGCAACGGCAGCGCGAAGGTCTTCGGGGGTCATTCGGGGCCATCCTCGGCGGGAAACTGTCTGAGCACAGATAAGGGGTTTGTCCCGCCAAACCAAGTGAGGTAAATTGTACCTTGCAGGCGGTATATACATGGCGTAGTTGAATATATACAAATCGTATATATAGACTCGGCCTGCAAGTGACTGAATAAAAACAAGAACACCGCAGCGTCAACGCTGGCCACTTGAGAGGGACGAGTGAATGGTCGATGAGGCTCCGAAACGCTTGAGCATCGCCGAGAAGCGGGCCTTGGCGAGCCCTCTGGTGTTGAACCCGAGCAGCCGGGTGGAAGAGCCTGCCGCCGAGGAGATGGAGGGCTGGACCGACACCGTCCAGCCGGAACAGAGCCGGAAGAAGCTGATCTCGCTGCGGGTGGACCCCGAGGTGCTGGAGTTCTTCAAGGCGCAGGGGCCGGGATATCAGACGCGGATGAACGCCGTGCTGACGGCCTACATGCAGGTGAAGAAAGAGTACGGGCAGTCGTGACTGTGCCGGTGCGCGGCAGATGACATCCCGGGCCATCGTGCTGGGGATCACGACTGACCTGGCCTTTGCGGCGGGGGTTGTGCTGGCGTCGATCCGGGCGGGTGATCCGGAGTGCGACGCGACGATTGTGATCCTGCATGACGGGCTGGAGGCGGACCAGCAGGAGGCGTTCCGGCGGTTGTGGCCGGGGTGCCGGCTGGAGGTCTTCCGCACCGATGAGGCGATGGCGCGGCTGGGACCGAGCTTGGACCAGGTTCAGGGGTTCTTGCGGCAGTACAGCCCGATGGTGCTGGCGAAGCTGGGCCTGACGGATCTTCTGGCCGAGTTCGAGCAGGTTGTCTGGCTGGATGCGGATATCCTGGTGAAAGGGCGGCTCGACGGGCTTTGGGCGTTCGACTGCCTGGCCTGGCGCGGCCTGCCTGAGGGTGCGTTCAAGCGGCGGGAAAGGGCGCTGGGGGTCTTTCCCGAGCTTCGGCTGGATCCGGCGGTTCCGCTGCCGAACGGGGGTGTCATCGGGGTGTCGCGCCGGTTTCTGGAACTGGGCGGGTCGTCCGAGATGTTGTACGGCTTTGCCCTGCGGCTGGCGCAGGACGCTCCCGCGGCGCAGATCGACGAGTTGCCGTGGTATCTGGCCGCGGCGAGCCTGGGGACGCCAGTGACGGC
Organism: Paracoccaceae bacterium; assembly: GCA_027484915.1. Lineage (GTDB taxonomy): Bacteria > Pseudomonadota > Alphaproteobacteria > Rhodobacterales > Rhodobacteraceae > Tabrizicola. The sequence goes on from JAIXSA010000063.1 coordinate 32,044, forward strand.
ACTGCCGTTGGCGCTGAATCATCCGGTGGCCGCCAAGGGGGCCGAGAGGGCGGTCGTGGTGCATGCGATCGGGGCGCACAAGTTCTGGAACGCCACGCCGCTGCTGCAGCTCTATCCCGATTGGTCCCGGCACCAGGAGACCTGGGTGGCGGTGGGTGGGCGACCCTATGCCGGTGCGGTGGAGTTGGGCGAGGTGCACCCGCAGGAGGTGCACGAGGTTCTGCGCGCGGCACAGGCGCGGGCGCATTGGCTGGGGGTGTTCAAGGCGCTGTGGCCGGTTTTGCCGCAGGGCATGGTGGTGGACCTGCAGCACGACCGAAAGCATCTGCCGATCCTGCTGCAGGGTCGTCCCGAGGGCGAGCATCTGCGGCTTCATCGCCATGCGAACGAAAAACGGATCGGGATCGAGATGGTGCTGCCACCCGATGCGCAGGCGCGGGTGGAGGCGGCGATCAGCGGGGTGAAATGGGCGCGCCATGAAAAGGCTGCGTTGGTGAGCGTCCCGCTGACCGGGCTTGCGGCGGCATTGCGGGCGGCGGCTGCAGCACTTGCAGAGCCGGTCAGCCCTTGATCCGTTCCACCGTCAGGTTGCCGTTGGTGTAGACGCAGATGTCGGCGGCGATGGCCATTGCCTTGCGGGCGATGTCCTCGGCGGGAAGGTCGGTCGCCATCAGGCCGCGGGCGGCCGCAAGCGCGAAGTTTCCGCCCGAGCCGATTGCGGCGATGTCATGCTCTGGCTCCAGCACGTCGCCAGCGCCGGTGATGACGAAAAGCGAGGTGCCGTCGGTCACGATCAGCATGGCTTCGAGGTTGCGCAGGTACTTGTCCATGCGCCAGTCCTTGGCGAGGTCGACGCAGGCGCGGGCCAATTGGCCGGGGGCAGATTCCAGCTTTTTCTCCAGCCGTTCCAACAGGGTGAAAGCGTCGGCGGTCGACCCGGCAAAGCCGCAGACGACGTCATGGCCGCCCGGCGACAGGCGGCGGACCTTGCGGGCGGTGCCCTTGATCACGGTCTGGCCCAGCGAGACCTGACCGTCGCCGGCCACCACAACCTCGCCGCCGCGGCGGACCGCAAGAATGGTGGTGCCGTGCCAGCCGGGGAACTTGTCGTCAGCCATGATGCCCTCCGTTTGGGTCTATATAGTCGCGCAGGGCGCGCAACGCAAAACGCCCGCACCTTGCGGCACGGGCGTCAGCGAAACCTTTGGCCGGTCTTAGCGGCGCAGGCCGAGGCGGGTGATCAGCGAGGAATACCGCGCTTCGTCCGTCTTCTTGAGGTAGTCCAGCAGCTTGCGGCGCTTGGCGACCATCATCAGAAGGCCACGACGGGAGTGGTTGTCCTTCTTGTGGCCCTTGAAGTGCTCGGTCAGCGTGGCGATGCGCGACGACAGGACGGCAACCTGGACTTCCGGCGAGCCGGTGTCGTTTTCCTTGGTCGCGTATTCCTTGATCAGGCGGGCTTTTTCTTCGACAGTAATCGACATCGGGGTCTCCTTGGCTAAAGTGATGGCACAAGCCGGGATGTCGTCCAGCAGGGCCCTTGGAGGGTCCGCCTTTCGGGCGGATGCGGGCGTATAGGCGGATTCCCCCGGCAAGGAAAGTGGATTCGCGCAAGGACCGGGTAGGAGGTCCTTAACCAAGAGTCACCTCAATGCTTTGGAAGACTGGCGCCAAGTGATAGCTTGACCAAAGTTTTCCTGCGTTCCGAAATGGTTAACGCGATCTTGGTCCGCCCGTGGGGTCTGTGCAGTAGGGGGTTTCCAGCGTGCTTGCGTTGCTAAGTGTGTTCGGCGTGCTGACGGCCGGCCTTGCGGCCGATGCGCTGTTTTCCAAGCGGTCGGACGAAGACCAGCAGGATCGCCACCCCGATGAGGATGAGGGCCACGATCAGGGCAACCTGCTGGATGAGCTTGAAGGCGACCCGACCATTCCCACATTGGGCGACTTGCCGGATGAGGTTGACCAACCAATTGAGGTCGAAGGCGGGGATCAGATCAACGCACGTGGGGGCGACGACCGGATCGACGCCGATGATGGCAACGACATGGTCTGGTCGGGGGCGGGCGACGACGACGTTCAGGGTGGCGACGGCAACGACACGCTGTCTGGCGACGCCGGTGCGGATACGCTGCTGGGGGGAGCGGGGGCAGACTCGCTGGCTGGCTGCGAAGACGATGACAGCCTGTCTGGCGGAACCGGCAACGATACGCTTGTCGGAGGCGAGGGCGAGGACTGGCTGGACAGCGGTGAGGATGCCGATTGGCTGGCCGGTGGTGTGGGTGACGATACGCTGCTGGGCGGCGCCGGGTCCGACGTCCTGGATGGCGGGGCAGGCCACGATGTCGTCTCTGGTGTCGAAGAGGGTCGGCAGGAAGGTGACTTCCTGAACGGGCAGGATGGCAACGACACGCTGTTCGTCGGGGCCGGAGACTATGCCATCGGCGGCGAGGGTGCGGATGAGTTCGTCCTGCAGGAGTGGATGTCAGAAAGCTCGGTCGCACACATCCTGGATTACGATCCCAGCCAGGACCAGCTGGTCGTGGTCTATGATGCCGGTGTCCATAACGACCCGGTCCTGACGGTCGAGCCCAATCCGGGCGGAAGCGGACAAAGCATCCTGATCGACGGGGCGCAAGTCGCGGTGGTGAACGGTGCCCCGGTCAGTGTGGCGGATATCCGTCTGGTTCCGGGCTGATCCGGATTACCAGGGCTGCGGTTGCTGGTCGTAACCCACGTACAGCGGGTGGCGCGGCTGGCCCTGGCCAGTGAGGCCCAGGTGAAGAAGCGGTGCGCCCGCCTTGCGCAACAGACTTGCGACCTGGTTGCCCCGGTCGAGGTGAAGACCGTGATTGCCCCAGGCGCAGACGATGCTGTCGGCCCAGCCGACACTGTCCAGGATTGCGGCGTCGTTGTCCGGCCCGACCGGGTCGGCCACGGCGCGCATGACTTTCGGGTCCGTAGCGCGGTAGGCGAAGATGTTGGTCACCCGGAATGCCCCGAAGCCCAGCGCCCGCGCCCGCCGTTCGCAGCGTTCGACGGTTGGGTCGTTCTGCACCTCGGTCGCGGTCGAGGGATTGAGCATGACGAACAGCGCCTTGGGTCCAGGCCCCCAGACTCGGGTCAAGAGATAGCGGTAGTCCTCGCAGTCCGAGTAGACCGCCTCGGACAGGGCGTCGCCTTTGGTGAAATTGCGTGTGATCATCTGACGAGCCCCTTGATAAGACGGTGCAAGGCGGACTTCCAAACCTCGCGCGGGGCGCCCTGGTCGATGGCGAGGGCAGTACGGTCGAAGGCGGCGGACAGGAGGGCGGAGAGCGGTCCAGCTTGATCGACGCCTGCGGCCCGCAGCCCGTCTTCCAGCGTGCGTCCGCCGGTGGCGGCATCGATCTCGGCCAGTCTTTCGGGTGGCAGGATGGCCGGCGCCTCGACGAGGAGGAGCCGCGTCCGGCCGGGGGCGCGCATTGCGGTCAGGAAGGCCTCTCCTCCCTTCAAAAGAGCGGCCTCTGGTGACAGACCTATAGTGTCGACGGCTTCGATCTCGGCCGCGACAGCCTCGGCTTCGGCGAGGATGACGGCGGCGAAAAGGTCGTCCTTGCCGTCGAAGTGGTGGTAGAGCGCCCCGCGCGTGACGCCGGCCTGCGCGACAATGTCGGGCGTCGCGGTTGCGGCAAATCCATCGCGGACGAACAGATCGCGTGCGGCCCGGATCAGGGCGGCGCGCATGCTGTCGCTGCGTTGCTTTTGCGATCGGCGCTGGACATCTTGCATACATACATCCTGTATGTTACTTACGTACACAGTGTATCAAACCTCAACGGAGCCGACCAGTCATGCAGACGACCAGCTTTTACCCGGTGATCCTGTCGCAAGATGTGCCCGCTGCCAGCGCCTTCTTCCAGCGCCATTTCGGGTTCCGGCCGATGTATGAGGCCGATTGGTATGTCCATCTGCAGTCCCGGACGGACCCGGGCGTCAACATGGCGTTTGTCGCGCAGGACCATCCGACAATCCCGGCACCGGGGCGCGGGAGGATGGGCGGGGTGATCCTGAACTTCGAGGTGGAGGACGTCGAAGCCGAGTACGAACGCTTGGCCTCGGCCGGCCTGGACGTCGCACTGGCGCTGCGGGACGAAGACTTCGGCCAGCGCCATTTCATCCTGGCGGGACCGGATGGGGTTCTGATCGACGTGATCCGGCCAATTCCGCCAAGCCCGGACGAGGTGGCGCTGTATGCGCCGGAGGCGCTTCCGCGGTAAGACCGGGTGGGCATTGACGTGGCCAAGCGATTCCGCTTGTTGCCGATTTGCTGTCGCGCCTAGATTGTCGCCCAGAATGCCGCGCTGGTGGAGCCCTACGTGTCCGACCTGATCCTTGCCGTCTATGGCAGCCAGACTGCGGCTTTCGTCGCCGGCGAAAGCCTGGCCGCGCTGCAGCAGGAGGCGGGTGTCGAGCCGGAGGACATCGTGGTGGTGACCCGATCCGCCTCGGGGCGGGTGACGCTCAACCAGTCGATCGATCTGGCGACCGGCCAGCCGCTGGGGGGCGGGCGCTGGGCGGCGATGATCGGGATGCTGTTCCTGGACGAACGAAAACCAACAGGACGGGGACAGGGATTGGCCGAACAGCTGCGGAGCGCGGGCCTGGATGCGGACTTCGTGCACCACGCCTCACTGGCGCTGACTAGGGATGGCGCGGCGGTGGGGATCCATGTCCGACTTCTGGGTGTTGACCGGGTGCTGAACCGGTTGCATGCGCTGAAGGGCAACCCCAGGATCCTTCACGCCCGGCTGGACGCCGAGACGGAAGAGGCGCTGCACGATCTGCAGGCGCAGATTCCCCAGTCGGTTCTGAACCAGCCGGACGGGTTGATCTGATGATCAGGCCTGCTCCCAAGCGATGAGCGAAAAAGCCACCGACACTGGCGAGACGCCCGCCCCGCGCAAGCGCAAGGCGAAGGTGATCCCACCAGCCCGCCGCCCCTTGTGGCGCGTCGGGTTCAAATGGCTGGCCCGTGGTCTGGGTGCGGTCGCAGCGTTCTATGCGGTCCTCGTGCTGGTGTTCAGTGTCGTGCCGCCCCCGATCAACTTCTACCAGTTGGGCGAGATCTGGCGCCTTGGCGGGATCGACAAGGACTGGGTCAGCTACGAGGAGATGGCCCCCGTGATGGGCCGGTCGGCCGTGGCGGCCGAGGATGCGAACTTCTGCAACCACTGGGGCTTCGACATGGCCGCGATCCGCCAGGCGATCGAGGAGGGCGGCAACCGAGGGGCCAGCACGATCAGCCAGCAGGTGGTGAAGAATGTGTTCCTCTGGCATGGCCGCAGCTATCTGCGCAAGGCGATGGAGGCGGTGCTGACCCCGGTGGTGGAGCTTGTCTGGTCCAAGCAGCGGATTCTGGAGGTCTATCTGAACGTGACCGAATTCGATGAAGGGGTGTTCGGGGTGCAGGCGGCGGCGCAGCACCATTTCGGCGTGGATGCAAAGGATTTGACCCCGTTGCAGGCGGCGCGGCTGGCAGCGGTTCTTCCCGACCCGAAGGAGCGGAGTGCGTCGGAGCCGTCGAGCTTTGTCCGCAGCCGGACCCGCAGTATCATAGCGGGCGCCGAGACCATCGCGGCAGACGGACGATCCGCCTGTTTCGAAGACTGACGGGCGCGAGGGATTGAAATCCGGCCCCCGGCGCGGCAAGAGGAAGCAATATTGGAGGCCGCCGTCCGATGAACCGCCTTTACCACGTTCCGCTTTCCCCCTTCTGCCGCAAGGTGCGGCTGACGCTTGCGGAGAAGAAGATCGAGGTGGAACTGGTCGAGGAGCGGTACTGGGAGCCCTCGCCCGATTTCCTGCGCCGCAATCCGGCAGGGAAGGTGCCGATCCTGAAGATGGGCAACCGGACGATGAGCGAAAGCCAGGCGATCTGCGAATTCATCGAGGAGACCGCGCCAGAGCCTCCGCTGATGCCGCGGGGGGCTGAGGGACGGTACGAGGTGCGCCGGCTGTGTGCCTGGTTCGACGACAAGTTCCACAACGAGGTGACGTCGAAGCTGCTGTATGAGCGGGTGAACAAGAAGGTCACCGGCCAGGGCTATCCGGATTCGAAGAACGTCAAACTGGGGTCGACGCGGATCAAGTATCACCTGGACTACATGGCCTGGCTTCTGGACCAGCGGCGCTGGCTGGCCGGGGACGTGATGACTCTGGCCGATTTCACCGCGGCGGCGCATCTGAGCTGCCTTGATTACATCAGCGACGTGGATTGGAACCGGCATGCGGTGCTGAAGGACTGGTACGCGAAGATCAAGTCGCGGCCCAGCTTCCGGCCCTTGCTGGCGGACCAGATCTCGGGCTTTCCGCCCTCGGCGCATTATGCCGACCTGGATTTCTGAGGCCCACCCCCGGGGGCGCTGCCCCAGGACCCCCGGGATATTTGTGCAAAGATGAAAGGGCTGACGAAGGAGCAGCTTGTGGCGCGGGCCCTGGAGGAGGGGTTCGTGAAAGTCGGGGTCTGTCGGCCTGACGCGGTGCCGGAGGCGGCGGGGCGGCTTAGGGCTTTTCTGGCCGAGGAACGGCACGGGCAGATGGGCTGGATGGCCGAGCGGGAGGAGTGGCGCGGGTCGGCGGCGGCGCTGTGGCCCGAAGCGCGGTCGGTGATCATGCTGGCGGAGGCGTATACTCCCGAGGTCGATCCGATGGCGGGGCTGGCAGAGCGCGACCGGGGAGTGATTTCCGTCTATGCGCAGGGGAAGGACTATCACGACCTGGTGAAGCGGCGGTTGAAGCGGCTGGGGCGGTGGCTGGTCGAAGCAACGGGTTGCGAGATCAAGGTGTTCGTCGATACGGCCCCGGTGATGGAAAAGCCGTTGGCTCAAGCGGCCGGGCTGGGGTGGCAGGGGAAGCATACCAACCTTCTGGCGCGCGATCTGGGGAACTGGGTGTTTCTGGGTGCGATCTTCACCACGCTGGAGCTGGAGCCGGATGCGCCCGAGGTCAGCCATTGCGGAAGCTGCACGGCCTGTCTGGACATCTGCCCGACCAAGGCTTTTCCCGCACCGTATCAACTGGATGCGCGGCGGTGCATTTCCTATCTGACCATCGAACATCGTGGGACCGTGGACACTAAGCTGCGGGCGCTGATGGGCAACCGCATCTACGGCTGCGATGACTGCCTGGCTGTCTGCCCGTGGAACAAATTCGCGGTGGCGGCGCGCGAGATCGGGTATCAGCCGAAGCATGGGTTGCCGGAATTGGCCGAGTTGGCGGCGCTGGATGACGCGGGGTTCCGGGCGCGGTTCGCGGGGTCGCCCATCAAGCGGATCGGGCGCGACAGATTCGTGCGGAACGTGCTTTATGCGATTGGAAACTCGGGCCTGCCGGAGCTGGTGCCGGTGGCTGCGGGGTTGGTGGAAGATGGCGATCCGGCGGTTGCGGACGCGGCGCGCTGGGCGGTGGAACGGCTGAAGGGGGAATGAGAATGGACAGGCTCAAGGGCAAGACGGCGATCATTTCGGGCGGGGCGACGGGGATGGGTGCGGCCTCGGCCCGGCTGTTCGCGGCGGAGGGCGCTGCTGTCGGGGTGATCGACCGGAATGTGGAGGCCGGGGAGGCGCTGGTTGCCGAGCTGAAGGCGGCGGGGCACAAGGCAGTATTCGCGCGCGCCGACGTGTCGTCGAAGGCCGAGGTCGAGGCGGCGGTGGCGGCGGTGAATGCAGCGCTGGGGCCGGTCAATGTGCTGTTCAACCATGCGGGCACCATCGTCATCAAGCCGTTCCTGGAGACGGAGGAGGCGGACTGGGACTTCCTCTTCGATGTGAACGTGAAGTCGATGTACCTGATGACCCGGGCGGTGCTGCCGCAGATGCTGGAACAGGGGAAGGGGTCGATTGTCTGCACGTCCTCGATCTCGGCGGTTTACGCGACGCCGAATGAGGTGCTGTACGACGCGACCAAGGGCGCCTGCCACATGTTCGCGCGGGCGATTGCGGTGGAGTTCCGAGATCGCGGCATCCGCTGCAATGCGGTCTGTCCGGGGTTCATCCAGACTCCGCATGGCAACCGGGAAGTTGAGGGGCTGATGCAGTTGGGCGTCGATGTGTCGGACGCGGCGATTGCGGCGGCGCAAGGACGGATGGGCAAGCCCGAGGACGTGGCGCGGGCGGCGCTGTACTTGGCGTCGGACGATGCGGAGTTCGTCAACGGCGCGCAGTTGTTCGTGGATAACGGATTCTCGGCGGTCTAGCCGCCGATGGCCCGGTCGAGGTGGGTGTAGCCGCCGTCGGGGAAGAGCCACTGGCCGGTGGTGTGTGATGACCGCGGGGACAGGAGGAAAACCGCCGTGTCCGCGATTTCGCGCGGGGTGGTCATCCGATGGCCCAGCGGAATGCGGCGGGTAATGTCGGCCAGGCGTTCTTCCGGGTTGTCGAAGGTTTTCAGCCAGTTGGCGTAAAGGGGTGTCATCACTTCGGCCGGGATGACGGCGTTGACGCGGACGCCGTCTTTCAGGAATTCGGCAGCCCATTCGCGGGTGAGGCCAAGCTGCGCGGCCTTTGCGGCGACGTAGGCGGAGGTGCCGCCCTGCCCCGTCAGCGCGGTCTTGGATGAGACGTTGACGATGGCTCCCTTGGTCGCGCGGAGGTCGTCAGCGAGGAGGTGGACCAGCGTGTAGTAGTGGACGAGGTTGCGATCGAGGCTTTGGCGGAAGGCGTCTGGCCCGGCCTCTATCCCGACGGAGTCGTTGGCCCCGGCGTTGTTGACGAGGCCATCGATGCGGCCGTGTTTGGCGCGGATTTCCTGTACGGCGCGGCGGCATTGGGCGTCGTCGGAGAGGTCGGCGAGGACCACGTCAGCCCGCCCGACGTCCTTCAGCCAGTCGGGGTCGGGGGCGCGGCGGGTGAGGATGACGGGGAATGCGCCCTCCTCGGCCAGGACTTCGCTGATGGCGGCCCCAATGCCGGAGCCTCCGCCGGTGACGATGACGACTTTGTCGCGCAGGCCGAGGTTCATCAGGTCTTCACCACGCGCTGGGTCTGGGAGCCGAGGTTTTCGATGCCAAGCCGCATCACCTCGCCACCCTTCAGGTAGACCGGCGGCTTCTGGCCAAGGCCGACGCCGGGCGGCGTGCCGGTGGAGATGACGTCGCCCGGTTCCAGGGACATGAACTGGGACAAGTAGGAAATGAGGTGGGCCACGCCGAAGATCATCGTGGCGGTGGAGCCGTTCTGGTAGCGATGGCCGTCGACGTCCAGCCACATCTTCAGGTTTCCGACATCGCCCGCCTCGTCCTTCGTGACCAGCCAGGGGCCGGTCGGGCCGAAGGTGTCGCAGCCCTTGCCCTTGTCCCAGGTGCCGCCGCGCTCGGTCTGGTATTCGCGTTCGGAGACGTCGTTGATCACGCAGTAGCCGGCGACGTGGTCCAGCGCGCGGGCTTCGTCGATGTATTTGCCGCCGGTGCCGATCACGACGCCCAGCTCGACCTCCCAATCGGTTTTCACGGACCCACGGGGGATTTCGACGTCATCGTCGGGACCGCACATGGCGGTGATCCACTTGTTGAAGATGATCGGTTCCTTGGGGATCGCCGCGCCGGTTTCGGCGGCGTGATCGGCGTAGTTCAGGCCGATGCAGATGAATTTGCGGGTGCCGCCGACGCAGGCGCCGAGACGAAGGTCCTTTTGCGGGGTGCCGGTGACAAGGGGGAGTGCCGTGGGATCGAGGGCCGCAAGGCGCTTGAGGTTGTCGGGCGATAGTGCCGCGCCGCCGATGTCGGGGACATGGGCGGAAAGGTCACGGACCTGGCCATTTGCGTCGAGAAGGCCGGGTTTCTCGGCGCCCTTCGGCCCGTAGCGGAGGAGTTTCATGGCAGGTCCTTTGCTTAGATCGTGACGCCGCCGTCGACCAGGCAGGCCTGGCCCGAGACGAAGCGGCTTTCGTCGGAGAGGAGGAAGACGACCATCGGGGTGATGTCGTCGGTGGTGGCAAGGCGGCCCATCGGTTGGCGGGCGATGAAGTCCTTTTCGGCCTGCACGGGGTCGGCTGCCGAAGCGATACGTCCGCGCAACGAGGGTGTGTCGACGGTGCCGGGGCAAAGGGCATTGCAGCGCAGGCCCGTCTTGACGAAATCGGCGGCGATGGCCTTGGTCAGGCCGATCACGGCGGCCTTGGTGGCCCCATAGGCGGTGCGGTTCTGGAAGCCTTTGATCGAGGAGGCCATCGAGGCCATGTTCAGGACCGAGGCGGTGCCGGTTGTCTTCGCCCGCTCCAGCATCCCGGGGATGAAGGCGCGGCAGGTGTGGTACATCGACTTGATGTTCAACTCGAACGAAAAGTCCCAGTCGCGGTCGGTGACGTCGAGGATGGTGCCGTTGGCCACGTAGCCCGCGCAGTTGAAAAGGCCGTCAAGCGGCGGAAGCTTGTCTCGAAGGGCAGTGATGGCAGCAGGATCGGTGACGTCGAGCGGGTGGGTCTGCATGTCGAGGCCCGCAAGAAGTGCCGCGTCGCGGTCGGTGGCGATCACCGTGGCGCCTTCGCGGGCGCAGGCGATGGCGCTGGCGCGTCCGATGCCCTGGCCTGCGGCCGTGATCAGGATGGTCTTGCCTTGCAGTCGCATCGTCCTTCCCCCGTCTTTGGCGGGCAGACTAGTCGCGTGGCGCGAGGAAGGGCAAGCGGTTCTCGGCCGGTTTTGGCGCGCCTTGCGGGCCAAGAGGGTTGGCGGAGGGACGATTCGGGTGCAGGATTGACGACCTGCATCAACCTGGGAGGAAAGCATGAGCCGTCATCTTGCCGATCATCGCAGCCGGTCCACCGGGGGGCGGGTGAAACATTTCCTGCGGTTGGCGCGCACCCCGCGCGAAACCTGGCAGCGCCCGCGGGGTAAGGCAGGGGCAAGTCGTCTGATCCAGTTCTTGCGGATTGAACGCGGTCGGACGACCTGACGGAAACCCGACCTGGTTGTATCAGGTCTTGGCCGGCTTCAGACGATCCCGTAGCGCGGCCAGAATGTCGCGAAGATCCGCAAGGTCGGACTGTGGGAGGCCCGTCCTTTCGGCAAAGGCGCGCGGCACGGATGCGGCCCGTCCCGCAAGGGCGCGGCCATCCTCGGTCAGCGACAGGCGCACCTGGCGTTCGTCCTTGCCGTCGCGGTTGCGACGAAGCCAACCTGCCGCCTCCATCCGTTTGAGGAGCGGGGTCAATGTGTTCGATTCCAGCCGAAGCTCGGACCCAAGCGTGCCAACGGTCTGCGCATCCCGATTGTTGAGCGACGAGAGCACCAGATATTGCGGGTATGTGAGCCCCAATGGCTGCAGCAGTGGCGCATAGGCCGAATGGACCGCGTGGGCGGTTGAGTGCAGCGCAAAGCAGAGCATATCGGTCGGGGCAAGAGTCATGCGACGACAATATATCGTCCACGATGCAATTGCAAGCGATTGACACAGAGATGATTCTACCCCATTTATATCGTGCACGATACCATTGCGCAGGAGATAAAAATGTCAGTAGATACAAAGTATTGGACCGAAGCGAAGGCGACCGGCGGCGGACGCAACGGCACTTCGGGCTTGGTAAACGGCCAGTTGACGGTGACAATGACCAGCCCGAAAGAGCTTGGCGGCTCGGGTCTGGGACACAATCCGGAAGAGCTGTTCGCGGTGGGATACGCCGCCTGCTATCTGGGTGCGATGCGCTTTGCTGCCACCAGCGAGAAGCTGGGGTCGGTGCCGGACAATGCCACAGTAAATGCGCATGTCGGGATCGGGCCCCGTGCGGACGGCGGGTTCGGATTGAAGGTGCGGCTTGTGGTGACGATGCCCGGCGTAGACCGCGCCGTGGCCGAAAAGATCGCCGAACGCGGCCACTTCATCTGCCCGTATTCGAACGCGACCAAGGGCAACATCGAGGTGGTGACCGAAGTCGCCTGAAACTGCGATCTGTCAGCCTGACGATTTCGACTGCGCCGCCGGTACCCACGCGGGCGGCGCAAGCGTCAGGGCTGTCGCTGCGCTTGCGACAAGCATCTCTCCCCCGTCCTCGAGCATGGCGAAGGCGTGCTTCAGAATCGAAAGCGCGGGCATGTCATCGGTGATGTAGACGATGGCCTGATGTATGAAGTCCACACCCACCCCGAAGAACCCCAGGCCGAAGATGATCAGGGCGTAATTCGTGCTGAGCCGCCGCGACTGGGCACCAGCCGAGGTGAAGCTGAAGGCAGTAAGCACCACCACTGAAAGACCCATCAATCCGAAGACCGCCACTTCGCCAAGATCGCTTGGCTCGACCATGTAGCTGGCCTGGAGGTTGATGGTTTCGGCTATGATCCTGCCGAAGGTCTCATGAAATTGAAGTGAATCGTCGGCCAGGATCAGCAGGAAGACCAGCGCCCAGGCGAACGGGGTCCACCATCGGTCGCGCAGGGCCACCCTGGTCAGGGCCACTACGATGACGATCCACTTCAGGTAGTTGAATTCCTCGGGTAGCGCCCAGTCTGTCGATACGCGGAGCATGTACGGAACTTCGCCCGTGAACCCGGCGCGGTAGAGCGTGAACCAGCCCAAGTGGATCAGGATGAACAGAAGATCGACCGCCAGCAAGGCGATGAGCACAGTTCGGAATGACGCGGTCAAAGAACGAAACGGACGGTCCAACAAATCCTCGTGCCGCGGATTACCCACGCTACGAATGGATTTTCGCATCATTGGGGTCTGAAGACAAGCAGGGCACCTGGCCCGAAGGCAGGTGCCCTGAAACAGCGCAGATTTCGCGCGGCGCGGCAGAGCCGCACCACAAGGTCAGGCGCGGACAAGCCGTTCGTATTCGGTCGCGACGCGGCGGGTCAACTCGCCCACCTCAAAGTTGTAGTCGCCGATCTGGCCCACGGGGGTGACTTCGGCGGCGGTGCCGGTCAGCCAGCACTGTTCGAAGCTTTCCAGTTCCTCGGGCAGGATGTGGCGTTCATGGACCTTGATCTGCATGTCTTTCAGCATGCCGATGACGGTCTGCCGGGTCAGGCCGTTCAGGAAGCAGTCGGCCTTGGGGGTGTGAACCTCGCCGTCCTTGACGAAGAAGATGTTGGCGCCGGTCGCTTCGGCCACGTAGCCGCGATAGTCGAACATCATCGCGTCCGAGCAGCCCTTGGCTTGGGCGGCGTGCTTGGACATGGTGCAGATCATGTAGAGACCGGCGGCTTTCGCCTCCGAGGGGATCGTCTCGGGCGAAGGCCGCTTCCACTTGGCGATATCGAGCTTCGCGCCCTTGAACTTGGCGTCGCCGTAGTAGCTGCCCCAGGTCCAGCAGGCGACGGCAAGGCGGACGGGGTTCTGCAGCGAGGCGACGCCCATGTCGGGACCCGCGCCGCGCCAGGCGATGGCCCGGATGTAGGCGTCGGTCAGGCCGTTCGCCTTGAGGGTCGCTTCCTTGGCGGCGTCGATTTCCTCGGCCGTGTAGGGGATCGGCATGTCGAGCAGGTTGCCGGAATTCAGCAGGCGCAGCGAATGTTCGTGGCCCTTGAAGATCTTGCCGTTGTAGCACCGCTCACCCTCGAAGACGGCGGAGGCATAGTGGAGGGCATGGGTCAGGATGTGGACGTTCGCCGAACGCCATTCCACCAGCTTGCCATCCATCCAGATGAACCCGTCGCGATCGTCGTAGCCTGACATTTCCGTCCTCCGCTTTGCGAATGTTGCGCTGGATAAGTCCGCTTCGGACAGATTCTTGCGCGAAATCGGGGGAGAGTTACGGGTTCGTGCTTGGAAAGTCAACAAGGCTGACGTAAATTCGCGGGGAAGGAGTTCGGCGCATGGCAGAGACACCTGGCGGAGAGAACCTGCTGTTCCTGACGGACGAGCAGTTGCGCAAGGGCATCGAGGCGATGTTCTTCGCCTATCGCGGCTTTACGGCCGATCCCGACCGTATCCTGGAGGGGATGGATTATGGCCGCGCGCATCACCGGGCGATCCATTTCATCCACCGATCTCCGGGGACGACGGTTTCTAACCTGCTGGCGATCCTGGGTGTTACAAAGCAGTCGTTGAATCGTGTGTTGCGCACCCTGATCGAGGATGGCCTTGTTCGCAGCGAAAAGGGCAAGGTGGATGCGCGGGAACGGCATCTGCATTTGACGGACAAGGGACAGATGCTGGAACGGGAATTGTCAGACGCGCAGCGGGCGCGGATGCGGGCGGCGTACCGCGCGGCGGGACCGCAGGCGGTGGCGGGCTTCCGGCAGGTGCTGGAGGCGATGATGGACCCGGAGATGCGGCGTCAGTACAACCGCCTGAAGGAGGGTGGCTGATGGTTCCGGACGCCCATCTGCTGATCGTCGACGATGACGAGCGTATCCGGGGGCTTCTTCAGAAGTTCCTGATCCGGAACGGGTTTCTGGTATCGGTCGCGCGCGATGCATCGCAGGCGCGGAAGATCCTCGGCGGGCTGGAGTTCGACCTGATCGTCATGGATGTGATGATGCCGGGCGAGGATGGGGTGACCCTGACGCGCGATCTGCGGAAGAGACTGGCTACTCCGATCCTGTTGCTGACCGCTCGGGGGGAAACGGCGAACCGGATCGAGGGGCTGGAGGCGGGGGCGGATGACTACCTCGTCAAGCCGTTCGAGCCGAAGGAGCTTCTTCTGCGGATCAACGCGATCCTGCGGCGGGTGCCTGTGGTGAAACCGGCGGAACCTGTGCGCCAGATCCTGCACCTTGGGGCGGTGCGCTACGACTTGGACCGGGGCGAAATGTGGCGGGGTGATGTGCCGGTGCGGCTGACGGCGACCGAGGCCCAGCTGATGCGCGTCTTTGCGGCCCAACCCGGCATGGCGCTGAGCCGCGAGAGGCTGGTGGCCGAGACCGGGGGCGAGGACGCGGCGCAGGAGCGGGCGGTGGATGTGCAGATCACGCGCCTGCGGCGGAAGATCGAGGACGATCCCAAGGTGCCGCGCTATCTGCAGACGGTGCGGGGCGAGGGCTATATGCTGCAGCCGGACTGAGCTGTGGCCTGACCCCGGGGCGCTGCCCCGGACCCCGGGATATTTCTTCCAGTATGAAAGGGCTTTGTCGTGCTTGTCTTCACGCATGAGGCATTTCGCGGCCATGTGACCCCTCCCGGACACCCGGAGCGGGTAGAGCGATTGGGGGCGGTGGAGCGGGGGCTTCGCGGGATTCCGGTCGAGCGGCGGGACTGTCCCTTGGGCGAGGAAGCGGAGGTGCTGCGCTGTCATCCTGCGGGGTATCTGGCGCGGGTGAAGTCTGCCGTGCCCGCCGAGGGATGGTCGCAGCTGGATGGGGATACCTTTCTGTCTCCGGGGTCTTTCGACGCGGCGATGCGGGCCGTCGGCGGCATTTGCGCGGCCGTGGATGCGGTAGTCTCGGGCGAGACGAAGACGGCTTTCGTCGCGGGGCGGCCCCCAGGGCACCATGCGGAGCGCGAGACGGCGATGGGGTTCTGTCTGTTCGGAACGGTGGCAATCGGGGCGAAGCGGGCGCTGGATCATCATGGGTTGAAGCGCGTGGCGGTGGTGGATTTCGACGTGCACCACGGCAACGGGACGCAGGATCTTCTGTGGGACGAAGGGCGGTGTCTGTTCGTCTCCTCCCACCAGATGCCCTTGTACCCCTGCACCGGGCGGCCCGAGGAGCGCGGGGCGCATGGGCAGATACTGAACGTGCCTTTGCGCGCGGGCTCGGGCGGTCGGGCAATGCGGGAGGTGTATGTGGGCGTTGTGTTCCCGGCGCTGGCGAACTGGGAACCTGAGTTGCTGCTCATCTCGGCAGGGTTCGATGCACATGCCGACGATCCATTGGCGGGGTTGGAGTGGCAGGCAGAGGATTACCGGTGGTTGACGGAACGGCTGTGCGATTTTGCAGGCGGGCGGGTGGTGTCCTCCTTGGAGGGTGGCTATGATCTGGATGCGCTGGCGGCATCCGTGGCCGCGCATGTTGGGGTGCTGGAGGAGCGGGGCCGATGAGCGACAAGCCGGTTGATGCGATGAGTTTCGAGGAGGCGATGGCCGCTTTGGAGCAGGTCGTGGGCGCGCTGGAGCGTGGGGAAGTCCCGCTGGAACAGTCGATTGCGCTTTACGAGCGGGGGGCTGCGCTGAAAGCGCACTGTGCGAAGAAGCTGGCCGAGGCCGAGGAGAAGGTGGAGCTGATCCGGGCGCAAGAGGGGCGCGCGGTCGGGACGACTCCGGCGGAGGGGATGTGAGATTTCCGGAACGTTTGACGGCGGATGCAGGGCTTTGTGAGGCCCGGCTTCTGGCTGCCTTGGCGGGGCGGGCTGACCAGCCGGTGACCGAGGCGATGCGCTATGCCGTGCGCGGCGGCAAGCGGTTGCGCGGCTTCCTGGTGCTGGAAGGCGGGCGGATGCTGGGGGTTGCCGAAGAGCGGGCGGTGAGTGCGGCGGCGGCGATTGAGGCGCTGCATGCCTATTCCCTCGTGCACGATGATTTGCCTTGCATGGACGATGACGACCTGCGGCGGGGGCAGCCGACCGTTCACAAGAAGTGGGACGAGGGGACTGCCGTGCTGGCGGGGGATGCCTTGCAAACGCTGGCGTTCGAGTTGCTGTGTGATCCGGCTTTGGGGTCCTCGGATGTTAGGATGGAGCTGGTTAGCGGCCTTGCGCGCGCGTCGGGAATCGACGGAATGGTGCTGGGCCAGGCGCTGGACATCGCGGCGGAGACGGCGGGGAGGTCGTTGACGCTGGACGAGATCACGGCGCTACAGGCGGGCAAGACCGGGGCGCTGATCGGTTTTGCGGCCGAGGCGGGGGCGCTGATTGCGGGGGCGGACCGCGCGCCCCTGCGGCGTTATGCGGCGGCTTTGGGGCTGGCTTTTCAGATCGCGGACGACATCCTTGATGTGACGGGTGACGAGGCCAAGACAGGGAAGCGCCTGCACAAGGATGCCGAGGCGGGGAAGGCGACGTTCGTCTCGCTGCTGGGTCTGGAGGGAGCCAGGGCGCGGGCGGCGGAGTTGGTGCAGGAGGCCGAGGCGGCGCTGGCCGGGTATGGAAATGCGGCGGCCAACTTGATCGCCGCGGCGCGCTTCGTTATCGCGCGGGACAGTTGACCCCGCAAAGGCAGGCATGATGACCGACCGACCCGCTACCCCGCTGCTTGATCGCGTCCGCTTGCCTTCGGATTTGAAGGGGTTGAGCGACCGGGAACTGCACCAGCTGGCAGGGGAGCTGCGGGCCGAGACGATCAGTGCGGTGTCCGAGACGGGCGGGCATCTTGGGGCAGGCCTTGGGGTCGTCGAGCTGACGGTGGCAATCCATGCGGTGTTCGATACGCCGCGGGATAAGCTGATCTGGGATGTCGGGCACCAGTGCTATCCGCACAAGATCCTGACGGGGCGGCGGGACCGGATCCGGACGCTGCGGATGGAGGGGGGCCTGAGCGGGTTCACCAAGCGGTCGGAATCGCCTTACGATCCCTTCGGGGCGGCTCATTCGTCGACCTCGATCTCGGCGGCGCTGGGCTTTGCGATGGCGGCGGAGCTGGGGGGCGACCCCGGTGATGCGATTGCGGTCATCGGCGACGGGTCAATGTCGGCAGGCATGGCCTTCGAGGCGATGAACAACGCGGGGCATCTGAAGAAGCGCCTGTTTGTGATCCTGAACGACAACGAGATGTCGATTGCTCCGCCCGTTGGGGCCCTGTCGTCCTACTTGAGCGGGATTTATGCCGCCGCGCCGATGCAGGACTTGAAGCAGGTTGCGAAGGGGATTGTGGGGCTGCTG
>JAIXSA010000007.1 GCA_027484915.1 Paracoccaceae bacterium
CGGCCCGCAGGCCTCGGCGATGTACTTGTCGGCTTCATCCGGGCCGCTGGAAACAAACACGCTTTCGACCAGCGGGTTCTGCGACGGACGGATCCCCCCATTCGACACCACCACCATCCGCACCTTGTGCCGGGTTGCCACCGTCTCGGCCTCTCCCTTCACCGGGCAGGCATCGGCGTCGATATACAGCGTCATGCGGCCCCCGAAACCGCGCGGACAGAAGTTAACACCGCCCTAACGCCCACAGCCAACCCCTTGATTCCAATGGCCCCAAAAAAGCGCCGCGCGCGGCGCCTCAGATCGCCGCCTTCCGCATCTCGTCCAGGTAGATCTCCCGCAGCCGCGTCGCCACCGGCCCCGGCTTGCCCGACCCGACCGGCTTCCCATCCACCTCCACCACCGGCATCACGAAGATCGAGGCCGCGGTCGAGAACGCCTCATCCGCCCCCTGAGCCTCGGCGGCGGTGAACGCCCGCTCCTCCACCTCGAACTGCGCCTCCGCCGCGAACCGCAGGACCGCCGCCCGGGTGATCCCGTGCAGGATGTCGTTCCCCAGGGCCCGCGTGATGATCCGGTTCCCCTTCACGATGTAGGCGTTGTTCGAGGTCCCCTCGGTCACCGCCCCCGCCTCGTCCATGAACCAGCTGTCATCCACCCCCGCCTTCTTCGCCGCCATCTTCCCCATCGACGGATACAGAAGCTGCACCGTCTTGATATCGACCCGAGACCACCGCAGATCCGGAATCGTGATGACCTTGAACCCGGTCTTCGCGGCGGGCGCGTCGGCCAGGTTCGGGATGTTCTGGGTGAAGGCCACCACCGTCCCCGGCAGATCGGTGGGCGGGAACAGGAAGCTGCGGTCCCCCGGATTGCCCCGCGTGACCTGCAGGTAGATCATCCCCTGGTCGATTTCGTTCAGCCGGACCAACTCGCGATGCATCGCCAGCAGTTCCTCGGACGAGATCGGGCAGCTCATCTCCAGCTCCCGCAGCGACCGCTCCAACCGCCGGATGTGGCCGTCGAAGTCGATCAGCTTGCCGTCGAGCACCGAGGTCACCTCATAGACCCCGTCGGCCATGAGGAAGCCGCGGTCGAAGATCGAGACCTTCGCCTCCCCCTCGGGCAGGTAGTCGCCATTCACATAGACGGTGCGGGTCATGCTGTTATCCCCAGAGAAGCGGCGAAGCCGGGTGGATGTGGCGGTCATCGTAGACAACCGGATGCGCGCGGTCCTGCGCCATGTCGGCGGGGCCGTCAAGGTCGGACCAGTCGGCGCCCTGCGCGACCAGGATCGCCGGGGCCATCGACAACGAAGTCGAGATCATGCAACCGACCATCACCTTCAGCCCCAACCGTCGCGCCTCGGACTTCGCGCGCAACGCTTCGGTCAGGCCACCGGTCTTGTCGAGCTTCAGGTTGACCACGTCGTACTTGCCTAGAAGTCCGGGCAACGAAGCCGCGTCATGCGCGCTCTCGTCGGCACAGACCGGGAGGGGCCGCGCAATCTCGGCCAGCATGTCGTCGGCCCCTTGGGGGAGGGGCTGCTCCACCATCTCCACTCCCAGCCGGATCAGATGCGGGGCGAGGTCGGTATATACCTCGGGCGTCCAGCCCTCGTTCGCATCGACGATCAGGCGGACGTTGGGGGCACCGGCGCGGACCGCCTCGATCCGCGGCATGTCGGACGGGGTGCCAAGCTTGACCTTAAGGACGGCCCGATGGGCGTTCCGGGCGGCGGCGGCCCGCATCGCCTCAGGGCTGTCGAGCGACAAGGTAAAGGCGATCTCCACCGGCCTTGGCTGCACCAGCCCCGCCAACTGCCAGACCGGACGGCCGGCGGCCTTCGCCTCCAGATCCCACAGCGCGCAGTCCACCGCGTTCCGCGCCGCGCCAGGCTTCATCGCATCCTGCAAGTCGGCTCGCGTGATACCCTCGGGCAGCGCCAGGATTGAGGCGACGGCCTGCTCTACCGTCTCGCCGTAGCGCGGATAGGGCAGCCCTTCGCCCCAGCCTCTATGACCGCCACGGGTCACCATGCAAGTCACCACCCGCGCTTCGGTCTTCGACCCACGCGAGATGGTGAAAGGGTTGCGTAGGGGGAAAGTCTCAGCCTGGGCGGTTATCATTGCGTCAAAACAGCGGGAAAGTTCGGATCAGCCGGTGATCCTTGGCGTATTCCGCCAGTTCTGCGAAGGGCACGAACAGAAGGAACACCAGCGCATCCATCAGATTGCCACGCAGATGCCCCACGGAGACGGTGATCCGGTCAGGCGTGCGGAAGAGCGCCGGTTGCGGCAGGATCATCGGCACCCTTGCCGCATAGGCATCATGGGCCGCACCGAAGGTGCCGCGTAGGAACGCCTCTTCCTTCCGGGCCGTTATTGCCAGGATCGTGAAGGTCAAAGCGCCCAGCAGCAGCGTCAAGGCAAGGCTTCCCAGAAGCAGCCCGAAGCCCACAACCCCAACGGTCGAGAAGAAGTACAGCGGATGTCTGCAGACCGAATAGGGTCCGTCCTGCATCACGCCCTGGTTCTTGTGCCCGCCGATGTAGAGGATCGCCCAGAAGCGACCCAGAACTGCCGCAACGATGCAGGCAAGTCCCATAATTTCCATCGCACCGAACACGGGTTCGGACCAGGCTGAACGTGAAAAAAGGATGAGCGGCAGGCAGGCGATGAAGGCAAGGCGCAGGACGTTTATGCGAATAGCCTGGTTGACTGCGGTGGTTCTGGTCAGATTGGACACTGGGTACTCCTGCTAGGTTCCGCAGGATTGGACATGCTGCATGGCGCAGGTCAAGAGATGCTGGCGAAAAGCGCGGTTTGTGTCGCCGTGAGCTGGTGGCTTTTCTGCAAGTGCAAAAGGAATGTTGCATCGCAGCGCGCAACAATGTAACCCATTCGCCAGACCAATCGTAATATCCTTGCTTACAGGGTGTCCCCATGAGCTTCCGCCTGCAACCCCCCGCCCCTGCCCGTCCGAACCGCTGCCAACTGTTCGGCCCAGGGTCGCGGCCCGAGCTTTTCGCCAAGATGGCGGCCAGCGCGGCAGACGTCATCAACCTTGACCTTGAGGACTCGGTGGCCCCCGCCGACAAGCCGCAGGCGCGGGCGAACATCATCAAGGCGATCAGCGAGGTTGACTGGGGCTGCAAGACACTCAGCGTTCGTATCAACGGCCTCGACACGCCGTTCTGGTACCGCGACGTGGTGGACCTTCTGGAACTGGCGGGGCCACGGCTCGACCAGATCATGATCCCGAAGGTCGGGTGCGCAGCGGATGTTTATGCGGTGGATGCTTTGGTCACAGCCTGCGAGGCCGCGGCGGGGCGGCAAAAGCGGATCAGCCTGGAGGTCATCATCGAAACGGCAGCGGGGATCGCGCATGTCGAGGAGATTGCGGCCAGTTCCCCCCGGTTGCAGGCGATGAGCCTTGGGGCGGCGGACTTTGCGGCAAGCATGGGGATGCAGACGACCGGGATCGGGGGCACGCAGGAGAACTACTACATGCACCGTGAGGGGCAGAAGTACTGGTCCGACCCCTGGCACTGGGCGCAGGCGGCCATCGTGGCGGCCTGTCGGACGCACGGCGTCTTGCCGGTGGACGGGCCGTTCGGGGACTTCTCGGACGAAGAGGGGTTCAAGGCCCAGGCCCGGCGGTCGGCGACGCTTGGGATGGTCGGGAAATGGGCGATCCATCCCAAGCAGGTGGCCCTGGCGAACGAGGTCTTCACGCCGTCCGAGTCCGCCGTGACCGAGGCGCGCGAGATCCTGGCGGCGATGGAGGCGGCGACGGCCGCGGGCCAGGGCGCGGCGGTCTACAAGGGACGGCTGGTGGATATCGCCAGCATGCGCCAGGCCGAAGTGATCGTACGGCAGGCGGACCTGATCGCAGGGTGAGCCATGCGTAGGGTGGTCGGTATCGCCCACCCTACCTTCGCGTCAGCGCGTAGATGCCCGATCCCACGACCAGCGCCGCGCCGATCCAGGTGGCAAGGTCTGGCCGCTCTCCGAACAGCGCCATCGCCAGCACCATCGCGAAGACCAGCCGCGTGTAGCGGAAAGGGGTCACGGCACCGACCTCCCCCGTCCGCATCGCGTAGGTCAGGGCGTGGTAGCCCAGCATGCCGAAGACCGTGCCCCCCATCAGGTAGACAAGCGCGATGCCCGAGGGAACTTGCGCCCCACCAGTGACGGCTAGCAGGATCACCCCCGCCGTCGCCAGCATCGCGAACCCCAGTGTGCCCAGCTGGCGGTTCGACAGACCCTTGGGCGCGGCGCGGGTGGCAAGGTCCCGGCCCGCAAAGCCAAGCAGACCGACCACGGCCAGCAGCGACAGGGCCGAGAAATCCGCGCCTGGTCGCAGAATCACCATGACGCCCGCAAAGCCCACCAGGACCGCCAGCCAGCGCTGCAGGCTGACCTTCTCGCCGAAGACCAGCGCCGCGCCGGCAACGACGACCAAAGGCGTCGCCTGCAGGATGGCCGAGGTGGTGGACAGCGCCGTCAGCGTGATGGCGAGGCCGTAGAAAAGCCGCCCCGTGACCTCGAACCCGCAGCGGACCAGCATGGCGCGGGAGAGGAAGGCGGGGGGCAGCAACGCCTCACCCTGCCGGGCAGCCATCGCAGCGAAAACCAGCATCCCGGTCAGGCCGATGGTCAGAAGGACCTGGCCAAGGGGAAGCGTGTGGGCCGCAGCCTTCACGAAGACATCCTCGACCGCGAACCCGGCCATCGAGGCGGTCATGAAAAGCGCACCGCGCTGGTTGTCGGTCAGCGGCACACCACCCCCCTGGAATTGTCTGACACCGGTCAAGGCGTGCCCGGACCTTGCGTGGGCTGGACGGAAATGACAAGCGCCCCGCCTTGTCGGACGGGGCGCAAGACTTTTCGAAAAGTCGTGCAAATTCCTTCGAAGGAATTTGGACGTCAGATCAGCCCGGCGTGCTTCATCGCGGCCTTGATCTTCGTCTTCGTCCCATCGGTCAGGCCGACAAGCGGCAGGCGCACTTCCTCGGAGCAGAGGCCAAGGACCGACAAGGCGTACTTCGCACCGACAAGACCCGGCTCGATGAAGATCGCCTCGTGCAGCGGCATCAGCTTGTCCTGGTATTCCAGCGCCTTGGCATAGTCGCCGCGCAGGGTCGCTTCCTGGAACTCGGCACAAAGGCGCGGGGCAACGTTGGCGGTGACCGAAATACATCCGACCCCACCGTGGGCGTTGAAGCCAAGGGCCGTCGCGTCCTCACCCGACAGCTGGATGAAGTCCGGCCCACAGGAGGCGCGCTGCATCGAGACCCGCTCGATCTTGCCGGTCGCGTCCTTCACCCCGATGATCCGGGGCAATTTGGCCAGCGTCCCCATCGTCTCGGGCAGCATGTCCACGACGGACCGTCCAGGGATGTTGTAGATCACGATGGGAAGCTGGCAGCAGTCGTGCAGCGCGGTGTAATGCGCGATCATCCCGGCTTGCGTGGGCTTGTTGTAGTAGGGCGTTACGACCAGCGCGGCAGAGGCCCCCACCTTCTCGGCATGGCGCATCAGGCTGATGCCTTCCACGGTGTTGTTCGACCCCGCCCCAGCGATCACCGGGACGCGGCCCGCGACGGCGGCCACGACTTCCTCGATGACCTTCTGGTGTTCAGCATGGCTCAGCGTCGGGCTTTCGCCCGTGGTCCCCACCGGAACGATCCCGTGCGACCCTTCGGCAATATGCCAGTCCACGAGTTTCTTCAGCGTCACCAGATCCAGTTCGCCGTTCTTGAACGGCGTCACCAGGGCAGGAAGGGACCCTCTGATCATGACGCTTCTCCTTTGATGGGGCGGAATTGCCCGGACTTCAGCGCGCTTCTCATAGCGGCTGGCAGGCGTGCTGCCAAGTCTTGCGCACTAACGCACTCGTGGGTTGTCCGAGGCCCGTCCCTCAGGCAGATTCGGGGCCATGAGCAGCACAACAATGATCCGGGCGCTGGTCCTGGCCTTGGGCCTCCAGACGCTGCCGGCATGCGCAGACACGACACAGGCCATGCGGACAGCTCTGGAGCTGGCCGCGAAAGAGGATTGGGACGGCGCGCTGGCCGTGGCGCCTTCGGGCGTCGGGCGCGATGTCATCGAATGGCAGCGCCTGCGCGCGGGCGAAGGGCGCCTGGGCGAATATGAGGATTTCCTTGCCCGCCGCGCGGACTGGCCCGGCTTGCCCCTGATGCGGGAAAAGGGGGAAGAGGCCGTTGCGCGGTCCGATGACCCTGCCCGCGTTATCGCCTGGTTCAAGGCAGGACCGCCCGAGACGGGAGCCGGTGCCATCGCCTATGTCAGCGCCCTTCTCGCGGCAGGCCGCGCGGCAGACGCCGAGACCGAGGCGATGCGGGCCTGGTCCACCCTCGCCTTCTCGCCCGAACAGGAGGCCGAGATGATCGGTCTTGCGCCCGAAGCGGTAAGCTTTGTCCATGAGCTGCGTCTGGACACCTTGTTGTGGGAAGGCAGGACGAAAGAGGCCTCCCGGATGCTCTCGCGCGTGCCTGAGGACCTGCAGGCGCTGGCCCGCGCACGGATCGCGCTGCAGGAAGAAGGCAAGGGCGTCACCGGGCTGATCGAGGCGGTTCCGAAATCACGGGCCAAGGACCCAGGCCTCGCCTACGACCGCTTCGTCTGGCGCATGAAGAAGGACCTGTATGACGAGGCTGCAGAGCTGATCCTCGACCGCTCGTCATCCGCCGAGGCCCTGGGCCGA
The DNA here is from genome assembly GCA_027484915.1 of Paracoccaceae bacterium. Classification (GTDB taxonomy): domain Bacteria; phylum Pseudomonadota; class Alphaproteobacteria; order Rhodobacterales; family Rhodobacteraceae; genus Tabrizicola. Next base: position 6,730 of record JAIXSA010000007.1, read on the forward strand.
CCCGAAGCCTGGGCCGAACGCCGCGCAGTTCTTGCGCGATACATGATGCGCAACGGCCGCGCCAAGGAGGCCTACCGCATCGCGGCGAGCCATCACATCCCGGTGGACAACGGCACTTCAGCCTATGCCGACCTTGAATTCCTTGCGGGTTTCATTGCCCTGCGCAAACTGGGTGACGCGAACACCGCTGAGAAGCACTTCCAGCACCTTCTTTCCGGGGTCTCGACCCCGATCAGCCTGGCCCGGGCACATTACTGGATCGGACGCGCGCAAGAGGCAGCGGGCAAGGACGGCACCGCCAGCTACAAGGCTGCAGCGGCGCACCAGACCGCCTTCTACGGACTTCTGGCGGCGGAACAGCTGGGGCTGACGCTGGACGAAAGCCTTCTGCAGCGCCCCGGCAGCCCGGACTGGCGCGAGGCGCGGTTCACGCAATCCTCGGTCCTTGCGGCAGTCGAAGTGCTGCTGAAGGCGGGGGACCGGACGCTGGCCAAACGGTTCCTCCTGCATCTCGGCGAAAGCCAGGACGAGACGGGCCTTGCCCAGATGGCCGACATGGCGCTTGACTGGGACGAGCCGCATCTGGCGGTACTGATCGCCAAGCAGGCCGCCGAACGCGGGCTGATCCTGCCCCATGCCTATTACCCCACGCCGGATTTCGTGCCCGATGGGCTGAAGGTCAGCCGGGCGCTGGCACTGGCGATTGCACGGCGGGAAAGCGAGTTCGACCCGGCCGCCCGCTCCAGCGCCGATGCGCGCGGGCTGATGCAGGTCCTGCCAGGGACAGCGAAGCACATGGCTGACAAGCTTGGAAAGCCCTTCGACGCGGCCAAGCTGTTCAGCGACCCGGCCTACAACGTGACGATGGGGGCGGCCTACCTGTCCGAGATGGCCGAGGAATTCGGGCCGTCCATCGCCCTGATCGCCTCGGGCTACAATGCCGGTCCGGGCCGCCCGCGTCGATGGATCAGCGAATTCGGCGACCCGAGGCGGGCGGACGTCGATGTGGTCGACTGGATCGAGACCATTCCTTTTGCCGAGACGCGGACCTACGTCATGCGGGTTGCGGAAGGCGTGGTGATCTACCGGGCCAAGCTCAAGGGTGCTGTCGGGCCGGTCCGGATTACCGAAGAGCTCAAGGGCTAGCCCTTGTGTCGCATTTCCAGCTGCGCCAGCCTCACCTGGCGCAGAGCCTCGACGAGAAGGGCCGTCAGCAGCCCGAAGCTGAGGAACCCATTGACTGCCGCCATCGCCGCCAAGATACGCCACTCTGGGTGCGAGACGATATCCCCCAGACCAAGGGTCGAGAAGGCGACGATGGCGAAATAGACCGACTCCTCCATCGTGGCGAAGGCCCCAAGCTCGTGCAGGACAAGCGCCCAGATCCAGACACCGACCGACAGGACCATCAGGACCCATAACCCCACTCCGACCAGCATCAGCAGCAGTTTCGGCCGCTGCGGTGGCCGGATCAGCCAAGGATGGGCCAGGCGGAAGGCGCTTTCCAGAAGCAGCGCGGCCAGCGCCATCACCAGGACGTTTAGGACCAAGAGCCCGGACCCTAGGGCGATCTGCAATAGCATGGCATGCCTTCTGGACTAAGCCTGCCGCAGACCTTATCTGAACCAGATCATGGTGGCCAAGTCCGATCCCAACTCCAAGCTGATCGCCGAGAACCGGCGGGCGCGTTTCGATTACAGCATCGAAAGCGATCTTGAGGCTGGCATCATGCTGTTCGGCTCGGAAGTGAAAAGCCTGCGCCAGGGCGGATCGAACATCGCGGAAAGCTATGCCAGCGTCGAAGGCGGCGAGCTTTGGCTGATCAACGGCTACATCGCGCCCTATCTGCAGGCCAAGACCTTCGGGCATGAGGAGCGGCGGCGGCGGAAGCTTCTGGTGTCCAAGAAGGAACTTTCGCGCCTGTGGAGTGCCGTGGGCCGCGAAGGCATGACCATCGTGCCGATGAAGATGTACTTCAATGACCGCGGGATCGTGAAGCTGAAGCTCGGCATCGCCAAGGGCAAGAAGCTTGCCGACAAACGCGAGACCAGCGCCAAGCGCGACTGGGCCCGCGACAAGGCGCGCCTGCTGAAGCAGAACAGCCGCGGCTGATCTGCAGTTTCCCACGTCGCTTGCCCGACCTGCGGCGGTCGTGTCGAACCTCGAGATGGGTGCCCCGCGCCGCTTGCAAGGCTTCCGTGGCGGTGCATATATCCGATGCAACCCCGGGAGGCCGCACATGACCCCATCGCCGCAGGACGACCCAAGGACGCTGGTCTCGACCGACTGGCTGGCGAAACACCTGCGCGACCCCGACCTGCGGGTGCTGGACGCAAGCTGGTACCTGCCCGTGATGAACCGGGACGCCAAGGCGGAATATGCCGCCGCCCATATCCCCGGCGCGCGGTTCTTCGACATAGACGAGATCTCCGACCAGCGGTCGTCCCTTCCCCACATGGCCCCGCCGCCGGAAAAGTTCATCTCCCGGATGCGGGCGATGGGCGTCGGTGACGGGCATCAGGTCGTGGTCTATGACGGGGCCGGGATCTTCTCTGCCGCGCGGGTCTGGTGGACCTTCCGCCTGATGGGCAAGACCGACGTGGCCGTTCTGGACGGCGGTTTCCCCAAATGGCAGGCCGAGGGCCGAGAGATCGAGGATATGCCGCCGGTGATCCGCGACCGGCACATGACCGTTTCCCGCCAGAACCACCTGGTGAAGGACGTCACGCAAGTCGCCCATGCGGCGAAGCTGGGCGAGGCCGAGATCCTCGACGCCCGCGCTGCCCCCCGCTTTAGGGGTGAGGCGCCGGAACCCCGGGCGGGTCTGCGGTCGGGGCATATTCCGAGGTCGAAGAACATTCCGTTTGCCGACGTCCTGAACCCGGACGGCACGATGAAACCCCCGGCAGAGCTGAAGGCGGTCTTCGAGGCGGCTGGCGTGGACGTGAAGAAGCCCGCGATCACCACCTGCGGCTCGGGCATGACGGCGGCGGTCCTGTCGCTGGCGCTGGAGCGGATCGGGCACCGGAACCATTCGCTGTACGACGGATCCTGGGCTGAATGGGGCATGTATGACGACCTGCGGGTGGCGACGGGGCCGTAACGCTTCTTGCCGTTGCCGGAGGGTTATGGCACTGGGCTGGCGTCCAGAACCCGGGAAATCCGATGCTCGAAACCCTTACTCCCCAGCCGCAGGACAAGATCCTGCAACTCATCGCCATGTACCGGGACGACCCCCGGACCACCAAAATCGACCTTGGCGTCGGCGTCTACAAGGACGCGACCGGCCTGACCCCGGTGATGCGGGCGGTGAAGGCGGCGGAAAAACAGCTGTGGGAGACCGAGAAGACCAAGACCTACACGGGTCTCGCCGGTGAGCCCGCCTATAACGCCGCGCTGGTGGGGATGATCCTGGGTGAAGGCTTCGCTGATCGTGCGGCCTCGGTCGCGACGCCGGGCGGGACGGGCGCGATCCGGCAGGCACTGGAACTGATCAAGATGGCCAACCCCAAGGCCCGCGTCTGGATGTCCGCGCCGACCTGGCCGAACCATCCGTCGATCGTGAAGTACCTTGGCATGACCGGGGTGGAGTACCGGTATTTCAACGTGGCGACCTCGGGCATCGAGTTCCCCGGGCTGATGGCCGACCTCGAAGGCGTCGCTGCGGGCGATGCGGTCCTGCTGCACGGCTGCTGCCACAACCCCACGGGCGCGAACCTTGATGGCTCGCAGTGGGATCAGGTGATCGCCCTTCTGCAGAGGAAGGGCGCGGTGCCGTTCGTCGACCTTGCCTACCAGGGCTTCGGCGACGGGCTGGAGGAAGACGCGGCGGCGACGCGGAAGATCGCGGCGGCCTTCCCCGAGGTGCTGATCGCCGCCTCGTGCTCGAAGAACTTCGGCATCTATCGTGAGCGGACGGGCATCCTGATCGCCCTGACCTCCCCCGACCGGAAAGCCGTGGTGCAGGGCAACCTGAACTTCCTGAACCGCCAGAACTACAGCTTCCCCCCCGACCACGGCGCGCGGCTGGTGACGATGATCCTTGAGGACGCGGCGCTGACCGCAGAGTGGAAGCAGGAGCTGGAGGAGGTCCGCCAGAACATGCTGGGTCTGCGCAAGCAGCTGGCCGATGAGCTGCGCCGCGCAACGAACTCTGACCGCTTCGACTTCGTCGCCGCGCATCGCGGCATGTTCAGCCGCCTGGGCCTGACCGAGGCGCAGGTGAACCGGCTGCGTGAAGAGCATGGCATCTACATGGTCGGCGACAGCCGGATCAACATCGCGGGCCTGAACGCCAAGACCGTGCCGGTGCTCGCCGCTGCCATCGCGCAGGTGATCTGACACCGATGCTGGCCGTCGTCCTGTCCCTTGCAGCGGCGGCGGCCTTTGCGGCTTCGGCGATGTTCATCGATTCGGTCTCGAGCCGGGTCGGGCCGCTGCAACTGTCGCGCTGGCAGATGAGCCTGGCCTTCCTGATGACCGCCGCCATCGTCACGGTCACAGGCGGCTGGCAGACCCTGGACCTGTCGATGGTTCTCTGGCTGACCGCCTCCTCCGCCTCGGGGATCATGGTCGGCTCGCTGACCTATATCGCGACGATCCGGTACACCGGCCCACGCATCTCCGCCCTCCTTTTCACCACCGCCTCGCCCTTCGCGCTGGCCCTGGGCTTCGCCTTCCGGGGCGAGACTGTCAGCCTGCTCCAGGCCGCCGGCGTCGGCCTGATCGTCGCCGGGATCGCGCTGGCCGTGATGGGTCCGAAACAGGACGAGGGCGCACGGACGCCAAAACCCCTGTGGATCGGAATCGGCCTTGGCCTTGTCACCTCCTTCGCGCAGGCGCTTGGCAGCATTCTCGCCCGCCCCGCCATGCTGGAGGGTGCCGACCCGGTGGCCGCGATGGTGGTGCGGTCGGGGACCGGGGCGCTGTTCTTCATCGCGCTACTGGCGCTTCCCGCCTTCCGCCCGGCTGCCCTGCCCTCACGCACCGAGATCCGACAAATCGGGTTCTCGGCGATGGCCGGGATGGTCGTCGGAATGTCCTTCCTGATGGCCGCCCTTGCACGCGGCGACGTCGGGATCGTGACCACCCTCTCCTCGACCACGCCGATCCTGATCCTGCCGATGGTCTGGGCCGTCTACCGCCGGATGCCCGGGCCGCTCGCTTGGGTTGGCGCCGCGATGGCCGTGGTGGGAACTGCGCTGATCTCTGCCACCAGCTGAGGCTTGGCAGACCCCCGCCCCCGTGATTGACTGCGGCGAAAATCCGGGGGGATGACGATGGCCAAGGCAGCACAGCGGATCACTGCCGAGGAAGCGGCGGCGCTGGTCCGGTCGGGCATGTGGCTGGACTACGGGGCGGTGCTGGGCCAGCCCGACGCCTTCGACGAGGCACTGGCGAAGCGGCTGGGAGAGGTCACGAACCTGCGGTTCCGCTCCGTCCTCACCGCCCGCCCCCGCGCGGTGCTAGAGGCGGACCCGGAGGCGCGGCACGTCCACTGGTTCTCGACCCATTTCTCGGGCTACGACCGCCGGAAGCACGACGCCGGGATGGCGCATTACCTGCCGGTGAACCTGGGCGAGGTGCCCGACTACTACCGCCGTTTCATCGACCCGCCGGACATCGTGGTCTTCAAGACCGCACCGATGGATGAAGGGGGGTTCTTCAACTTTGGCCCGAACACCCTGTGGATGCGGGCGCTGGTGGAGCGGGGGCGCGTGGTGATCGTCGAGGAGACGCCGACGCTGCCTTACGTGATGGGCGAAGGGACCGGGGTGCATGTGTCCGAGGTGGACTACATCATCCAAGGCTTCGACCGGCCGATGGCGGAGCTTCCGAAACCTCCGGCGACGGAGGTCGACAAGGCCGTCGCCCGCCTGATCGCGGCGGAGGTGGAGGACGGGTCCTGCCTGCAGATCGGGATCGGGGGGATGCCGAACGCGGTCTGCTCCTTGCTGGCGGAAAGCCCGGTGCAGGACTTGGGCATCCATACCGAGATGATGACGGACGGGATCGTGGACCTGTACCGCGCGGGGCGGGTGACGGGGGCGAGAAAGCAGCTGAACCCGGGCAAGATGGTCTGCACCTTCGCGCTCGGGGCGCAGTATCTGTATGACTTCGTCGACCGGAACCCGGAGGTGGAGTTCCACCCGGTCGACTATACGAACCTGCCGCACAACATCATGCGGAACGACCGGGTGGTGTCGATCAACAACACGACCCAGATCGACCTGCAGGGGCAGGCGGCATCGGAGACGGACGGGTTCCGGCATATCTCGGGTACTGGCGGGCAGCTGCAGTTCGTGCGGGGGGCCTATGGGTCGCGGGGGGGGAAGAGCTTCATGTGTCTGGCGTCCACCTACGAGAAGAAGGGGGAGCGGAGGAGCCGGATCGTGACGGCGCTGACCCGGGGGAACGTGGTGACGACGCCCAGGACGGACATGATGTATGTGGTGACCGAGTACGGGATGGTGAACCTGAAGGGGCGATCGATTGCCGAGCGGGCGCGGGCGTTGATTTCCATCGCGCACCCGGATTTCCGGGAGGAGCTGGAGCGGGACGCCTATGAGCACCGGCTGATCCCGCGGGGGTTCTTCTGAGGCGCGCCGCGCGTGGCGCGGTTTTTGGGACTTTTGAAATCAAGGGCTTGGCTGCGGGCGTTCAGGATCTGTTAACGCCTTGCGGGTGGGAGCGGTTTTCAGATCGAGCGCCGTTCAACGCGTGCCTTTTGTCTCGCCGTATTTTGTGAAGGACACAGAACGGCTCGGGTGTGCACGCCGCGCGGGGATATTTGTGCACATGTGAAAGTCATTCGGGCCAAGGTTTCCCACAGCCTCTCCGGTTCCCTTTCTGGCTGGCAGATGCGCGGCGCCCTCAGGTCGCGGCGGCGGTGCGGGCGCGCCAGGCGGCGAGGAGTCCGGCCACGGCGATCAGGCCCATCCCGGTGAAGCCAGGCGCATCGGGAAGCTGTTCGAAGACAAGCCAGCCGAGCAGCGTGGCAAAGGCGATGTGGCTGTAGTTCACCGGGGCGAGGGTGGAGGCCGGGGCCTCGCGGTAGGCCGTCGTCAGGAGGAGGTGCCCCACGGTCGCGCAGGTACCGTAGGCCAGGATCAGGCCGATGTCGGGAAGGGTCGGCATCGTCTCGCCGCCAATGACCAGGGTCGCGCCCACCGACAGGACGGACCCGACCAATGCCGTGTGGAAGAGGAGGGACATGGTGGTTTCGGTCCGGGTCAGGATCCGGGTCAGGAGGTGGTAGCCGGTGCCGAGGGCGGCGTTGATCAGGCAGAGGATCACGCCCCAGGTGTCTAGACCGCTGCCGGGGCGGGCGATGAGGAGGACCCCCGCAAAGCCCAGGGCGGCGCAGATCCAGCCGACGAGGCTGACCTTCTCGCCCAGGATCGGGCCGGAGGCGAGCATCAGAAGGACGGGGGTGATGTAGATGATCGCAACCGTCTCGGCGACGGGCATCACGCGGAGGGCGAGGAGCATCGTCACGGTCGCCACGGCAAGGAGGAGGCCGCGCAGAAGGACGAGGCCAGTGCGCTGGGTGGCCCAGACGGCGCTGCGGTGACGGGGCCACATGGTGACGAGGACGAGGATCAGGTTGATCAGGTAGCGGGCCGAGAGGACCATCGTCGCGGCGTAGAGCATCGAGAGATGCTTGCCGAGGGTGTCACCCAGGGCAAAGAGCAGCGTCGCGGCCAGAACCAGGGCCACGCCTTTCAGGGGATTGCCGTCGCGGTGCATGCAGGTGTCCTCGTCGGGCGGACCCTAGACCGGCTGCGCGGCAAGGGGAAGGGTGGGTTGACCTGGGTCCGGACTGGCCCTGCCCACGCGCGGGCAGGTGGCGGCAGGTAGGAAGGTCAATGGGTTAGCCGTGGACGTTCATCGCCGCTTAACCAAGGTGCGGGCTCGGCCGACGCGGGCGTGTGGAGACTACGCAGGACCTGGTCCGGGCGTTCCCCGCAAACGGAAACGGCCCGTGGGGGGAGGACCCACGGGCCGTCTGGTTGCGGCGACAGGAGGGAGGAGGGTCCTGTCGCCGGGTCGTTGGCTTAGTAGTTGTAGGCGCTTTCGCCATGCGAGGTCTGGTCCAGGCCCTGACGTTCGTCGTCCGCCGAGGGGCGCAGGCCGAAGACCAGCTTGATGACGTAGAAGAGCACGAAGGACACGATGCCGGTCCAGAGCACGGTCACGCAGACAGCCTTGAGCTGGGTGAAGACCTGCGCGCCCATGTCGTAGGTACCAGCCACCGCCGGGAAGACGGTATAGTCGTACCAGCCCTGGCCGCCGAGTGCCGGGTCGGCGACGATGCCGGTGCCGATGGCGCCGACGATCCCGCCCACACCGTGGACACCGAACACGTCGAGGCTGTCGTCAAAGCCCATCGCCTTCTTCGCCGTCGAGACGAAGATGTAGCAGATCGGCGAGACGACGAGGCCGAGGACCAGCGCGCCGCCCGGCGAGGCGAAGCCTGCTGCCGGGGTGATGGCGACAAGGCCCGCGACTGCCCCGGTCACGGCGCCCAGAAGCGAGGGGCGGCCGTGGCGGACCTGCTCGACCAGGACCCAGGAGAGGGTCGCGGCGGCAGCGGCGACGAGGGTATTGAGGAAGGCAAGCGCGGTAAGGCCGTTCGATTCAAGGTTGGAACCCGCGTTGAAGCCGAACCAGCCGACCCAGAGGAGCGAGGCCCCGACCATCGTCAGCGTCAGACTGTGGGGGGGCATCGGTTCCTTGTTGAAGCCCACCCGCTTACCGACCACATAGCAGCCGACCAGCCCCGCGATCCCGGCGTTGATGTGGACGACGGTGCCGCCTGCGAAATCAAGCGCGCCCATGCCCCAGAGGTAACCCATGTCGCCTGCATATTCCGGAACCGACAGGAAGTCCGGGCCGGCCCAGAACCACACCATGTGGGCAATCGGGTAGTAGGCGAAGAGCGTCCAGCCGATGCAGAACAGCATCAGCGGCCAGAACTTGATGCGCTCGGCGAAGGCCCCGATGATCAGCGCCGGCGTGATGCAGGCAAAAGTCATCTGGAAGATCACGAAGGCATATTCCGGGATGTAGACATTGTTCGAGAAGGTCGCGGCGTAGGTGCCGGTACCGACCCCTGCGAGCATGGCTTTCGACAGCCCGCCGATGAAGGGCGAGCCGGGCGTGAAGGCAAGGCTGTAGCCCACGGCGATCCACATGACCGCGCCCACGGACACGATGATGAGGACCTGCATCAGGAGGCTGAGCATGTTCTTGGTGCGCACAAGCCCGCCGTAGAAGAGGGCCAGCGCCGGGATCGCCATCATCAGCACCAGGGCCGAAGAGATCAGCATCCAGGTGGTGTCACCCTTGTCGACCATCGTCGCCATCTGCTCGACGGTCGGGTTCTGGATCGGCCCGTCCTGTGCCAGCGCCGGCAGGGCGGCCAGTGCGGCGGCAATCGCGCCTAGGCCAAGTTTGGTTTGCATTCTCATGTCAGGTTTTCCCCTTTTCCCCCACCGCGTCAGAGCGCGTCGTCATCGGTTTCACCGGTGCGCACCCGCACGGCGTGTTCTACGTCCAGGACGAAAATCTTTCCGTCGCCGATCTTGTCGGTCTTCGCCGTCTTCTGGATCGTCGTGACGACCTGATCGGACAGGGCGTCGGAGACGACGATCTCGAGCCGGACCTTCGGCACGAAGTTCACGGCATATTCGGCACCACGGTAGATCTCGGTATGGCCCGACTGGCTGCCGAACCCCTTGATCTCGGTCACCATCATGCCGCGCACGCCGATGGCGGTCAGCGCCTCGCGGACCTCCTCGAGCTTGAACGGCTTGATTGCTGCAATGATGAGCTTCACGTGCTTCCCCTCTCTTGTGCGGCATTCAGGGCGCGGACCCCTCGTTCGTCATGAGGGCGGGGAATGCCGCGCTTGCACAAGGAATGGACCGCCCGGAGGTTGCAGGCGGGGGGAATAAGTGCACATTTTTTGCACTTATCCGGGCAGATGCCTAATTGTTGAGCGGCGGCGCGATGCGAATCGTGGTCGGCCTGACTTCGCTTTCCGGCAAATCCGGGCTAATGTCGCGGGCAAAGGGCAGGAATGGCCCGTATCGCGAGTGGCAGAGCAGGCATGGCAGCGAAAGACCGGGGGCGCGGCCCCCTTGTTGCAGACAAGCGGTATTCGTCCTCGCGCGCAGGGTCCTCGACCGGCGGGCCGCGGAAGCCTGCAACGCCGCCGCGCGCGCCACGCAAGCGGGTGCGGGCAGCGCGCCCTCGGCGGCAGCACGGGCTGGTGGTCGGGCTGATTCTGGCGATCTGGCGGGTGCTCTGGGGCATCGCCTGGCGCGGCACGGCGATCGGCGCGCTGATCCTGGGCGGGTTCGTCTGGTACTACTATGCGCAATTGCCCGAACTGGAGTCTGTGGTGGATGGCCGCGCCCGGGGCTCGGTCACCATGCTGGACCGCAACGGCGAGGTCTTCGCCTGGCGGGGGGAGACCTTCGGGGGCATGGTGACGGCAGACAGCGTGTCGCCCTACCTGCACGACGCTGTGGTGGCGACCGAGGACCGGCGCTTCTACTGGCACTTCGGGATCAGCCCGCGCGGCATCGCCAGCGCGATCCGGATCAACCTCTCCGAAGGCCGGGGGCCGTTCGAGGGCAACGGCGGATCGACGATCACGCAGCAGACGGCCAAGCTGCTGTGCCTGGGGGTCAAGTGGGACCCGTCGCAGTGGAAGTCGGAAGCCGACTACGAGAAGGACTGCCGTCAGGGCGGCATCTGGCGGAAGCTGAAGGAAGTGCCTTTCGCGATGGCGATGGAGGCCAAGTATTCCAAGGAAGAGATCCTGACGATCTACTTCAACCGGGCCTATCTGGGCGCGGGCGCGCGGGGGTTCGAGGCGGCGGCGCAGCGGTATTTCGGCAAGTCGGCAAAGGATGTCAGTGCCGCCGAGGCGGCGATGCTGGCGGGGCTGTTGAAGGCTCCGTCCACCTTTGCGCCGACGGCCAGCCTGCAACGGGCGCAGAACCGGGCGGCGGTGGTCGTCGGGCTGATGGAGGAGCAGGGCTATCTGACCAAGGCCGAGGCGGACGAGGCGCGGGCAAATCCGGCGGTGCTGTCCAAGGCGGCCAAGCAGAAGGCGGGGGGCTATTTCGCCGACTGGGTGATGGAGACGACGCCGGATTACCTGGCCCGCGACACGACCGAGGACGTGATCATCGAGACGACGCTGGACCAGGACATCCAGAAGAAGTCCGAGGAGGCGCTGGCCTGGATCTTCGAGAACAAGGTCAAGCCGGGCTCCGAAGCCCAGGCCGCCATCGTGGTGATGAGCGCGGACGGCGCGGTCCGGGCGATGGTGGGGGGGCGGAACACTCCCAATGCAGGCGACTTCAACCGGGCGACGCAGGCGCTGCGGCAGACGGGGTCGACCTTCAAGCCCTTCATCTATGCGGTGGCGATGGACCTGGGCTACAGCCCGATGGACTATGTCGACGACACGCCGATGTGCATCTACACGGCCGGATCGGGCGACTGGTGTCCACAGAACTATGACAAGGAATTCAAGGGCCAGATCACGTTGACCCAGGCGCTGGCGGAAAGCCGGAACATCCCGGCAGTGCGGGTGTCCGAGGCGGTGGGGCGAGACCTCGTCAAGCAGGTGGCCACCGATTTTGGCCTGGCGCAGAACTTCGCCGACGGGCCTGCGCTGGCGTTGGGGGTGTCGGAATCGACGCTGATCGACATGACCGGGGCTTTCGCGGGCATCCTGAACGGGGGGTCGTCGGTCGTGCCCTATGGTTTTGACGCGCTGAAGCTGAAGGGCATGGATGAGCCCCTGTTCGGCGCAGGCGGCGGCATCGGCGAGCGGGTGATCAGCGAGAAGGCGGCACACGCGCTCACCTACATGATGACCGAGGTGCTGAATTCCGGCACCGGGGGCCGCGCGCGGCTGGACGACCGCGAGGCGGCGGGCAAGACCGGCACCACGCAAAGCGCGCGGGACGCCTGGTTTGTTGGCTTCACTGCGGATTACGTGGTGGGCGTCTGGATGGGCTATGACGACAACCGCCCGCTGACCGGGGTCACCGGCGGGGGCCTGCCGGCAGAGATCTGGCACGAGGTGATGGTGCGGATCAATGACGGCGTCGAACCGAAGCCGCTGGTCAAGGAAATCCCCGATTCGACCTATGCCCCGGTCGGGGGCAGCGACGGTCCCATCGCGGCCGAGGATGTGCCTTATTTCGACGACCCGAACGCTCCGCAGTTCGAGGAGGTCTACGTCGATCCCGAGACAGGGGAGAACATCCCGGTCTATGACGGCGCACCGCCAGAGGGTGCGGTTCAGGAAGGCCCCGTCGAAGGCGGGGGCGGAAACTTGGTGGATCAGCTGCTGGATGGTGTCCTTGGCGGCAATTGATGCTGGGTGATCCTTGCGGCAGGCGGAATGTCCGGCCCATTGGGGCGGCACCCGGGGCAGACGCGTGTTGCGCCTTTTCGAGACTTCGCCCGGCCTACTGATCGCTGGGGATGGTCGATGACCCTGGCTGGCCGGTCATCCTGCAGCCAGAACGGGCTGGCGGGAAAGCACGACGGCCTTCCCCCCGATCCTGATGCATGTCGCGCCCACTGGCCCAGCGGCAAATGTCCGGGACTCGTCGTCAATCGGTGAAGGGAGGGAAGGGTGCCAATGCGGGGCCGGTCCCGCAAATCACGCTGGGATCACAAGACCGCGCCACATAGCCGCGGGATAGTCGCGATCTTAGTCCCTCGTCGCAGCGCCAGTGCGACGAGGAGACGAAGTCGAACGAGGAGCCGCGATCAGAGCGTCTTGAGGTCCGCGATCAGCCGGTCGAGGTCGCCGCCGCGCTGGTCAAGAAGCGCGCCCATCTCGGTGCGCTCGGAGGCGAGCATGTTCACGCCCTCGATGATGATGTTGAAGAACAGGTCCTTGCCGGACTTGTCGGACACATGCCAGCGCACCTCGAACGGGGCCTCGCCCTGCAGGCGGGCGGTCGAGATCACCTCGTAGTAGCTTTTCACGGCGCGGGCCTCGGCCACGTCGATCTTGCCACCCTGGAACTCGCGGAAGCGGCGGCCGTACTTGCGGCTGATGTAGCCCTGGAAGGCCTTGGTATAGGCAGACAACTGGCCTTTGGAGGCCGACCGCGCGGCGGTGCCGAGGACCGAGCGCGCGATTGTCGGCACGTCGGCGTAATTGACGAAAAGCTTTTCGAAATCCCGCAGCATCGCGCCTTCGGACTTGCCGGAGTTGATGATCGAGTTGATGTCGGCCACCGTCTTGTCGACGAGGCCCTTCGCGGCCTCGGCGGTCAGCGCCAGGGCGGGCCGGGGCAGTGCGGCCAGGACGGCGGCGGCGGCAAGACCTGCCGCGAAGCCGCGGCGCGAGAGGGTCAGGTCATTCGGCATAGGGGTCCTCGTAGGGGTCGATGAATCCGTCGTCGGCGGGCACAGTAGGGTCGGCCACTCCGCCGTCACCGGGTGCATCGGCATAGGGGTCGATGAACCCGTCGTCGCTGCCACCCCTGGCTGCCCCGCCCTTTGCCAGCTCGAATCGCCGGTTCTGCAGGTACAGGAGCCGCGCCTGGGCATAGCTGTCTGCACTTTCATATAGGAGCGAATCCACCGTGTCCGAGAAGCGGTCCCGATCACCAAGGCGTGAGAAGAGCTTGAGGATGGTGGCCGCCGTCGCCTCTTTCTTCGGCAGGGCCAGGCGGACCGGGTTCAGCGCGACGTCGACCACGGTGCCGACGGTGTCGCGGACGGTCGAGGGGCCGGCAAGCGGCAGTTCGACATAGGGCCCCTCACCCACGCCCCAGACATGCAGCGTTTCGCCAAAGTCGGTCGGGCGGCCTTCAAGGCCCAGTTCGGACGACACATCCATCGTGCCGGCCAGGCCGAAGGTCAGGTTGACGCCAAGTCGCAGGGTGTTCTGGGCGGCGGCGGCAAGGCGCAGTTGCAAGAGGTTGTTGGCGATGTCGCCGGGGATATCCAGCGTGTCGGCGACATTGCCCACGGCGCGCTTCACCGGCTCGGGGACGATGCCGTAGCCCTTGGAGGCCGGACCGACCAGCGCCCGGTCGACGCCCTTGTTGAAGGCATGGATCTTGCGGTTCGTCGGCTCGAACGGGTCGTTGATGCCGTCGCCCGAAGGCGCCGCACCGCAGGCCGCAAGGCCCCCGACGGCAAGAAGCGCCAGCGAATGGCGCAGCTTCCGTCCGGAAATAAAGGAAATGTTCAGACCCATGATCCTACTGTGCGGATAGCTCGCCGCTAAGCATAGTCTTTCGCCGGCGTTGGCAAGGCATAAGACCGTGACTTGTCCAATACAACGGCGAACCGTGGTGCGGGCAGCGCGGATGGCAGGAACACGCCAAGGAAAGTTTGATGGCAAGGCCCGTGACTATAGCGCCCGACCTTTCGCCCGGCCTGGCCGAGCTTGCGGCCGTCCGGGCCGTCTCGCGCCGGGCGGTAGGGATCGCGTTCCTGTTCTCGGCCCTGGTCAACCTGCTGATGCTGACCGCTCCGCTTTACATGCTGCAGGTCTATGACCGGGTGCTCGTCGCGCGGTCGGAGGAGACGCTGCTGGCGCTGTCGCTGCTGATGGCCTTTCTCTTCGTGCTGATGGGGGTGCTGGACCATGCCCGGGGCCGGATCATGGCGCGGGTGGGGGCGCGGCTTCAGGCCGGGCTGGACCCGCGCGTCCTGTCGGCGTCGTTCCGCAGGCTGGCCGTCGCCCCGCAGGACCCGGCGGCGCTGGCCGCCCAGCGCGACCTTGACGCCATCGCACGGTTCTGGGCCTCGCCGATCCTGCTGGCGCTGTTCGATGCCCCCTGGGCCCCGGTCTTCCTGGCCGCGATCTTCGTCTTCCATCCCTGGCTTGGCGCGTTGGCGCTGGGGGGTGGAGTGCTGATCCTGCTTTTCAGCTGGCTGAACCAGCGCGGCAGCGACGGGCCGTTGCATGCGTCGACCCGGGCCAGCCTGGCCGCCGACCGCCAGGCCGACGGCCTGAAGGCGGAGTCCGAGCTGATCCAGGCGCTGGGGATGACGCGGGCGGCCTTTGCCCGGCTGCAGCGCTGGCGCGAAGAGGCGCTGATGGCCGGGCTTGCGGCCGCGGACGTGTCGGGGCGCTACACGGTGCTGATCAGGACCTTCCGGCTGTTCCTGCAATCGGCCATGCTGGGCCTTGCGGCCTGGCTGGTCCTGCGACAGGAGCTGTCGGCGGGGGCGATGATCGCGGCGTCGATCCTGATGGGCCGTGCCCTGCAGCCGGTGGAACAGGCCGTGGGGCAATGGCCGGTGCTGAGCCGTGCGCGGCAGGCAAAGGTGCGGCTCGCGGGGCTGTTGTCCGCCGCCCCGGTCGAAGCGCCCCGCACACCGCTGCCACGGCCCCGCGCGGTGCTGGAGGTGCAGGGGCTGACCGTCCTTCCGCCTGGTGGCGCGACTCCGGTGGTGCGGGACCTGTCCTTCCGATTGGGGCCGGGTCAGGCACTGGGGGTGATCGGGCCTTCGGGCTCGGGGAAGTCGTCGCTGGCCCGCGCGCTGATCGGGGTTTGGCGACCGGACGCAGGGCGCATCCGGCTGGCGGGCGCGACGCTGGACCAGTATGATGCGGACGTCCTGGGCGGACTGATTGGCTATCTGCCGCAGCGGGTGGGGCTGTTCGACGGCACCATCGCCGAGAACATCGCCCGGCTGCAGGCCGATGCCGATCCGGGCAGGATCATCGCGGCCGCGCAGGCGGCAGCGGCGCACGAGATGATCCTGGACCTGCCCGAGGGCCATGACACCCAGGTCGCAAACCTTGGCAGTCGGCTTTCGGGCGGCCAGGTCCAGCGTATCGGACTGGCGCGGGCGCTTTATGGCGACCCGGTGCTTCTGGTCCTGGACGAGCCGAACGCGCATCTCGACAACGAGGGGGCGCAGGCGCTGAACCAGGCGATACGGGCCGCCAAGCAGTCCGGGGCCGCAGTCTTGATCATGTCGCACCGGCCAGCCGCTCTGCAGGAGTGCGACCTGCTGTTGGTGCTGCATCAGGGCGCCGCAGTGGCGGTCGGGCCGCGCGAGGCGGTCCTGCGCCAGATGGTCCGGAACGTGGGCGACATCGCATGCACATCCGCGCCTGCGGGGGTCGCATGAACGGGGCGCTGTCGATCCGGGGGCCGGTCATCTTGGGCCTTGTGGCCTGCTTGATCCTTGTCCTCGGCTTCGGTGTCTGGTCAACGACCGCGCGGATCGCAGGCGCGATCATTGCCCAGGGCCAGATCGAGGTCGAACGGAACCGCCAGATCGTCCAGCATCCAGAAGGCGGCGTGGTCGAGGCGATCCTGGTGACCGAAGGCGCACAGGTCTTGGCCGGGGACCCGCTGGTGCGGCTGGAAGGCTCGGCTCTGCGGTCGGATCTGGCGATCGTCGACGGGAGACTTGACGCGCTGGCCAGCCAGGCGGCCCGGCTGAAGGCCGAGCGGGACGGGGCAGTCACGGTGGTGTTTCCGGCGGACCTAGTCGCCCGTGCAGCCGCCACGCCCGACCTTGCGGCGCAGCTGGACGGCCAGCGCCAATTCTTCGACGCCCGCCGGGCTACCCTGGAGGAGACGCGCACGCTTTTGGCGCGTCGCATCGACCAGCTTGCCGCGCAATCGACGGGGCTTCTGACCCAGGCAGACGCAGTGCGTTCCCAGTTGGACCTTGTCGAGCAGGAGCTTGCGGTGCAGCAGGGCCTGCGGGCCAAGGGTTTGGCACAGACGGGACCACTTCTGGCGCTGGAGCGGGAAAAGGCGCGGCTGGCCGGCCAGCTTGGCGCGCTGGACGCCGAGCTGGCGCGCAA
Organism: Paracoccaceae bacterium; assembly: GCA_027484915.1. Classification (GTDB taxonomy): domain Bacteria; phylum Pseudomonadota; class Alphaproteobacteria; order Rhodobacterales; family Rhodobacteraceae; genus Tabrizicola. Next base: position 23,564 of record JAIXSA010000007.1, read on the forward strand.
CGACGGCCAGATCACCGAGACCGAGATGCAGATCGCCGGCCTCGTCACCACCCGGCACGAGGCGGCGACGGCCGAACTGCGCGAGATCGAGGTACAGGCGCTGGAACTGGACGAACGCCGCCGCGCCCTGGCCGAGCGGATCGACCGGCTGGAGATCCGTGCTCCGGTCTCGGGCGTGGTCCTCGGTCTGGAGGTGACGACGCCGCGTGCCGTGCTGCGCCCCGCCGAGCCGGTTCTTTACCTTGTGCCACAGGACCGGCCGCTGGTGATCGCCGCCCGGATCGCCCCGATCCAGGTCGACGAGGTCACGGTTGGACAGGCGGCGGAACTGGTGTTTCCGGCCTTCGCCGCGCGGGTCACGCCGCATCTGCGCGGCAAGGTGGTGATGATCTCGGCCGATGCCCTGCGCGATCCGGCGACCGGGGCGCAGTACTATCGCGCCGAACTGGAGCTGGACGCCGGAGAGGCTGACCGGCTTGGCGCGCAGGCCCTGCTGCCGGGGATGCCGGTCGAGGTCTTCCTGCAGACCGGGGCGCGGACGCCGCTGGTCTATCTGGTCAAACCCTTCACCGACTACTTTGGCCGCGCCTTTCGCGAAAGCTGACGCGGAAGCCACACCTGCCAACGATTGTGCGGCAAATCTGCACGACATCGCCGGTTCGGCAAAGACTGACCCTGAAATGGCCACAAACCTTGAGCTAGATGCGCACAACCAGAGCGAGTCGGCGAGAGACGACGTGGAATTGGGCAGAATTGTGGCAAGCAGCACGGCATTGATCGAAGGATTGCGCAGCAAACTGCGACTGACGGCGGTGGTCTCGACCGATGGCTGGGCCCGGACCTGGCTGTCGCGGGCGATGGCCGCCGCTGTCCGCGCCTTCCTGGTGATGATCCTGATCGTCGTGCCCTCGGTCATCCTGCCGGGTATCGGCACCGATACCAAGCAGATCGTCGCACTTGTGGCGCTGTTCGGAGGCGCGCTGGTGTTCTTCGAATACAACGCCGTCTACCCCAGCCTGATCGAGTTCCGCGACGGCGCGCCCTACAACCGCATCCGCTATCTGATGATGCTGGCGATCGTGGTGATCCTGTCGGCCATCGTGGCGGACCTGGAGCATTCCACAACCGTCTCGCGCTTTTTCCATGCCGTGGGCCTTCTGATCGGGGCCTCGCTGGACTTTCCCTATTCGCCGGTTCGGTTGGTCAGCTACATGCTGGACGCCAATGCCACGACCGCTCAGATCGCGCAGGTCAAGATCGCCGCCGGGACCGCCTACCTGATCTCGCTTTTCTCGCTGGCGCTGTTCGTGATCGTGCTGAAGCTGGTCGGCTGGCCCTCGACCAAGGCGGCGTTCAACGTCTGGGTCAACCTGCCGACGTTCGAGCCGACGGCGGGTGGTGACGTCGTCGACCGGCTGGTGCGCGATTCGCATGTGAACCTGGCGGTGGGCTTCCTGCTGCCCTTCGTGATCCCGGCGCTGGTGGCGCTGTTGACGACCGGCATCCCGGCCGAGACGCTGACCTCGCCGCAGACGCTGATCTGGGCGATGGCGCTTTGGGCCTATCTGCCGGCGGCGCTGATCATGCGGGCGGTGGCAATGGCCCGGATTGCCGACATGATCCGCATCAAGCGGGCGGCGAAGCTGGCGGTCTTGGGTGCGATCGAACCGTCGAGGCTGGACCGCGAAGCCGATGAAGAGGACGACGATCTTTAGCCGCCTGCTGCTGCTTGCGCTGCTGGGCTCTCCCGCTGGGGCAGAGACGCTGCGCGTGGCCACCTGGAATGTGGGGCTGGACCGATCCGGGCCCGGGCTTCTGGTCAAGGACCTGGCCGAGGGCGAGCTGCAGGTGCAGGCGGTGGTCCGGGTGCTGGCGGCGCTGGACGCGGACGTGGTGCTGCTGACTTCGGTCGACTACGACCGGGGCGGAGCGGCGCTGGGGCTTCTGTCGGATCAACTGCGCGCAGCGGGCGTCGACTATCCGCACCGCTTCGCCGCCCGGCCCAACACGGGGATGCAGACGGGGTTCGATCTGGACGGGAACGGGCGGACCGGCGATGCGCGCGATGCGCAGGGCTTCGGGCTTTATTCGGGGAACGGCGGGATGGCGATCCTGTCGCGGCTGCCGATCGGCGCGGGCGCGCGGGATTACTCGGACTTCCTGTGGCGCGACCTTCCAGGAGGACTTGGCGACGACGGGCCGGAACTGGCCGCCGTGCAGCGGCTGGCGACGACCGGGTTCTGGGACGTGCCGGTCGAGACCGCGTTGGGACCGCTGCACCTTCTGGCCTGGCACGCGACGCCCCCGGTCTTCGACGGGCCCGAGGACCGCAACGGCCGCCGCAACCATGACGAGGCGGCGTTCTGGCGGCTGTTCCTTGAGGGTGCCTTGCCGATGAAACCTGCGGAGGCGCCGTTCGTCCTGCTGGGGGATGGCAACCTTGATCCCGCCGACGGCGACGGGCGGCGGGAGGGGATCGGAGGGCTTCTCGCGCACCCGGCTTTGCAGGACCCTGCCCCCAAGGGCAGCCACGGTCGGACCGAGCCCGGACATGCGGGCGATCCGGCGTTGGATACGGTCATCTACGACGATCTAGGCGGGCTGCGTCTGGACTATGTGCTGCCCTCGGCAGGCCTGAAGGTCGAGGCGGCGGGTGTGATGTGGCCAGCGGCCGACGACCCCCTGTGGCCCGACCTTGCGGCGGCCTCGCATCACTTTCCGGTCTGGGTCGACATCAGCCTGCCCTGAAGGTGGCGGGCGATCACCGTGTCAAGGTCGGTGTCCCGCCAGTCGGGCAACAGGCGACGCAGCGGTTCGGGGTCCAGCCGGTGGGGATGGTCGTAAAGGTACAGCATCTCGCGCAGTTCGCGGGCCAGTTCCCAGACCGGGCTTGTCACGGCGAAGATCCAGCGCGGGAAGCGTTTGATGCGCATCGGGCGGCCCGATAGGCGGGAAATCCGGGCGGCGAGGTCGGAAATGGTGAAGGCGTGGCCGGCGAAGGGGATGTCGGCATAGGACGGAAGGGCCTGACCAAGGCCTACCAGCGCCACCGCCGCGCGGGCCATGTCCGGGAGGTAGGCAAAGGCGTGCAGCGCGTCAGGATCGCCAAGACTGGTGACCTTGCCCTTCGCCACCTCTCCCAGGATCACCCGGTTCATCACCATCTGCGGAGCTTCGGGCAGCAGGAAATCCCCGCCGCGCAGCAGGATTGTGCGCTGGCCGGTGGCGGCGGCGTCGCGGTAGCGCTTCTCCATCTCGGCGCGGATGCGGCCCTTGCGGCTGACCGGGCGGTGCGGTGTGTCGGCGTTCCAGGGGCCGGGTTCCATCCCGTATGGGTAGACGTTGCCGGGGACGAGGATCGTCGCGCCCGAGGCCCTGCCTGACGCAAGGACCGAGCTCGTGATCTCGGGGATCAGCTTGTCCCAATTGTGGTAGCCGGGCGGGTTCAGGCCGTTGACGATGAGGTCGGCGCCTTGTGCGGCTGCGGACATGTCGGTGCCGCGCTGGTAGCGGAGGACGGTCCAGCCTGCGGTGTGCAGGGCCTTTGCCATTTGTCCGCCAAAGCCGCCGGACGCGCCAAGAACGAGTGCTGTCTGTGTCATGTCGATCTCCTTCGTGAAGGATATGCCGGATCGAACTTACGAAAGAAATTGCATGAAATCGTCGATCCGATATTCACTTATGAATGGACCTGCCCGACTGGACCCTGATCCGATCCTTCCTTGCCGTGGCCGAGGCCGGGTCGCTTTCGGCTGCGGCGAGGGTGACGGGGATCAGCCAGCCCACGCTGGGCCGGCATATCCAAGGGATCGAGGTCGCGCTGCAGGTGCCGCTTTTAACGCGGACGGCGCAGGGCCAGGCGCTGACCGAGGCCGGGCAGGCCCTGTTGCCTGCCGCCCGCGCGATGCAGGCCGCGGCGGCAGAGCTGGCGCTAACGGCCAAGGGCCATGCGACCGGGATCGAGGGCACCGTCCGCATCACCGCCAGCCGCGTCGTGTCGCACGTGATCCTGCCAAGGGTCCTGGCCCGGTTGCGGGCCGAGGAGCCGGGCATCCAGATCGACCTGGTCCCGTCGGACACCACCGAGAACCTGCTGTTCGGCGAGGCGGACATCGCGCTGCGGATGTACCGGCCGACGCAGCCGGACCTTGTGGCGCGGCAGATCGGCGAGCTGCCGCTTGGGCTTTATGCGGCAAAGGCCTACCTGGACCGGAGGGGTCGGCCCTTGACCCCCGAGGACCTGATGCAACACGACTTTATCGGGCAGGACCGGATGGACCAGATCATCCGGGTGATGCGGAGGCTGGGGATGGAGGTTGGCCGCAGCTTCTTTCCGGTGCGCTGCGACGACCCGCTCACTTATGTGGAACTCGTCCGGGCAGGCTGCGGGCTGGGGGGCATCCTGCGGGCGGTGGGCGACGGCGATCCGGTGCTGGAGCGGATCGACCTGATCCCCGACCTGCCCAGCCTTCCGGTCTGGCTCACCGCCGCACCGCGTCTGCGCCAGTCGGCGCGCCTGCGCCGGGTCTGGGACGCGCTGGCCGCAGCCTTCCCCGCTTGAAGTTTTCGGGCCGAAGGGCTAGGGGCACGGCGACCCAATTCAGCGGAGCATGTCATGGCGAACCCGTCCCTCCTTATCCTTGCCGGCGACGGCATCGGCCCGGAAGTCATGGCCGAGGTGAAGAAGATCATCGGCTGGATGGGTGCGAAGCGCGGCGTCCATTTCGACGTGTCTGAGGACCTGGTGGGCGGCTGCGCCTATGACGCGCATGGCACGCCGCTGACGGACGCGACGATGGCCAAGGCGCAGGAGGTGGACGCAGTGCTGCTGGGCGCCGTGGGCGGGCCGAAGTACGACAAGCTGGACTTTTCCGTGAAGCCCGAACGCGGGCTTCTGCGTCTGCGCAAGGAGATGGACCTCTTTTCGAACCTGCGCCCGGCGCAGTGCTTCGACGCGCTGGCCGATTTCTCGTCGCTGAAGCGCGAGGTTGTCGCGGGTCTGGACATCGTCATCGTCCGCGAGCTGACCAGCGGCGTCTACTTCGGCGAGCCGCGCGGGATCTTCAAGGAAGGCAACGAGCGCGTCGGGATCAACACCCAGCGCTATACGGAATCGGAAATCGCCCGCGTGGCGAAATCGGCGTTCGAGCTGGCGCGGAAGCGGTCGAACAAGGTCTGCTCGATGGAGAAGGCCAACGTGATGGAATCGGGCATCCTGTGGCGCGAAGTGGTGCAGGAAGTGCACGACCGCGACTACCCAGACGTCGAGCTGTCGCACATGTACGCCGACGCGGGCGCGATGCAGCTGTGCCGCTGGCCCAAGCAGTTCGACGTGATTGTCACCGACAACCTGTTCGGGGACCTTCTGTCCGACGCCGCCGCGATGCTGACCGGGTCGCTGGGCATGCTGCCGTCCGCGTCGTTGGGCGCGCCGATGGCGAACGGGCGCCCGAAGGCGCTTTACGAGCCGGTGCATGGCTCGGCCCCCGACATCGCGGGTCAGGGCAAGGCCAACCCGATCGCCTGCATCCTGTCGTTTGCGATGGCGCTGCGGTACAGCTTCGACCTGGGCGACGAGGCGACGCGGGTCGAAAAGGCGGTCGAGAAGGTGCTGGCGGATGGCGTGCGCACTGCCGATCTGATGGGGCCAGAGGGCGGAACCCCCGTCTCGACCAGCCAGATGGGCGATGCCGTTCTCGCTGCGCTGGACGCAAGCCTTTAATTGCAAGGAAGCATGGCTGATCGACAAGGCTTCGTGAACCACCGGACGGCAGCGCAGTTGGTGCCGAGCGGGCCGGTTCCGGATCTCTTGCCGATCACGCCTGCCACGACAGGCACCTGACCGGGCGGGTCCTTGGACTGTTTCTTGTCGGTGGCAGGGTTCCGGGGGCCTTATGGTGCTGCCGGGCCTTCTCCGCCGTTTGGACAGTGACGACGGAGCCGGGGCTTGCTATGCGTCGCGACAGATTTGCCCGACATCGTCAGGAACCTTAGTCCATCATGCCCACCCTTACTGGAAACGTCCGGGGAGTCCTTCTCGGGCTGGCGGGCTTCGGGCTGTTCTCGGTGGCTGATGGCACGATCAAGTTCCTGGGCGACACCTACCATCCGGTTCAGATCGTGGCCTTCGCCAGCCTTTTCACACTGCCGCTGATCGGGTTGATGTGGCTGAGAAAGCCGGTCCGCCTGCGCCCCGTGCATCCCTGGCTGATGGCAATCCGCACCGTGGCGCTGATCGCCAATGCGCTTCTTGTGACCTATGCCTTCACCGCCATGCCCCTGGCGCAGGCCTATGCGATTTTCTTCACCATGCCGCTGGTCCTGACGCTGCTGGCCTGGCCGATCCTGGGAGACAGGGTGGATGCGGTGGGCGGGGCTGCCGTGGTGCTGGGTCTGGTGGGCGTGATCGTGGCGCTGAACCCGGGGCGGATCGACTTCGGGATCGGGCACGTGGCCGCAGTCCTGGGAATGCTGATGGCGGCGGTGCACTACCTCATCATCCGCAAGACGGGGGGCGCCGAATCCTCGGTCGCGCTGCTGCTGTATCCGGTGGCGGGCCAGTGCATCGCGGCTTTCCTTCTGCTGCCGTCCCGCTACCAGCCGATGCCGTGGCAAGATCTTGCGACCCTTGCCAGTATCTCGGTCTTCGGGATGGCCGGGACGCTGATGATGTTCGCCGCCTACCGCGCCGCGCCGCCGGTGGTGGTGGCGCCCACGCAGTATTCCCAGATCGCCTGGGCCGCGGTCTTCGGGGCGCTGTTCTTTGCCGAGCCGATGACGGCTGGCATGGCGCTTGGCATGGTCATCATCGCGGTGGCCAGCATCCTGGTGGTCTGGCGGCAAGAGCGGCAAAAGAGCCTGGCCTGACCCCGCCCGGCCTTGCATCCGACGGGTGAACAGGCGATTGTGGTGCCGCTAACGCCGCGTCCGTTTCGCGCCCCAGCCCCGGAAATTTTTCGAATGTCCCCTTCGCTTCGCGGTGCGCTTCTGTCGCTGGCCGCCTTCGGTGCATATGCCACGCATGATGTCGTGGTGAAGTACCTGGGCGGCACCTATTCCCCCTTTCAGACCATGTTCTTCGCCGGCCTGATGGGCTTTCCGCTGGTCACGGTGCTGCTGCTCTCCGACCGCCGCGACGGCACGCTGATCCCGCGCCATCCCTGGTGGACCGCGATCCGCACGGTCAGCGCGGTGGTGACGGGGGTGATGGGGTTCTATGCCTTTTCGAGGCTGCCGATGGCGACCTGCTACGCGATCTTCTTCGCCATGCCCCTGTTCATCACGCTGATGGCGATCCCGATGCTGGGCGAAAAGGTCGGCCTGCGGCGCGGGATCGCGGTGATCGTCGGGCTTTTGGGTGTGCTCATCGTCCTGCGTCCGGGAAGCGGCGACGGCTTCTCGTTGGGGCACCTCGCGGCACTGGGGGCGGCGACGACGGGGTCGCTGAGCTCGATCATCGTGCGCAAGATCGGGCGGGATGAGCGGTCGGTGGTGCTGATGCTGTATCCGATGGTGCTGACCTTCGTGGCGACCGGGGCCACGATGCCCTTCGTCTACCAGCCGATGCCGGTCGAGGACCTGGCGCTGACGGCGGTGATGGCGTTCCTTGGCATGATCGGGGCTCTGGCCAGCATCTCGGCCTATCGCATCGCGGCGGCGGTGATCGTGGCCCCGATGCAGTATTCGCAGATTCTGTGGGCCGTGCTGTACGGCTGGCTTTTCTTCAACGAATCCGTGGATTTCTACACCGCGGTCGGGTCGGCCGTGATCATCGCCTCGGGCATCTACATCGTCTGGCGCGAAAGCACCCCGTCGATCAGCCAGAACCGCCCCGTGCTGGAAAACCGTTCGCGGCTGGAGATGGGGACGATGCCCCGCATTTCCAGCTGGCTGAAGCGTTTCGACCGGGGCGGGGATCAGGCGTGACCCCTCTTGCCAAAGCTGGCGGGACGGGGTAACCCCCGCCCACGGTCGGAGCGTAGCGCAGTCTGGTAGCGCACCTGCTTCGGGAGCAGGGGGTCGGAGGTTCGAATCCTCTCGCTCCGACCAATAGAAAAAAATCCCGAAATAACAAGCACTTCCATTGGTGGATAAATTCTGTCCGGAACAGTTTTGCGGACAATCGGCCCGGATCGCACCGCCATTTCACATCGCGCCGTGACGTCCTCGAAGGTGTTGACCACACCAAAGGACCGTTTGTTCCGATTCGTGTTCTGGACCTGGCGCACCTGCCACTCTCAGACCCCTCATCCTACGTTCAGGAGCTGACTCAGGGCGCGGACCCGGTCGAGCGTGATCCTCGGTGTCGCGCATCTCTGGTCAGGTTGGTCCCATCAGAACCGTCGACGGGTGGAGTGGGGATCGCAGCAAAGATGCTTTCCGTTTCTTCGCCACTTCGGCAACAACGACGAAGGTCAGCCTGTGCAAACTGGCTACTTGGAGCAGACCCGAAAGGGACTGCACTATGCTGAGCGATAACCTTGGCTTGGCTTCACCTTGCCCCGCTCCTCCGAAACACTAGTTCTACCAGGACCGTTTCCCACTCCTCGCGCTTGAGGTAGCTCTCTTCGTTGTCGGATCTGCGCCAGCGCACTATCGCGCCGATCTTTCCGTTCACGAGATCAGTTCCCTCAGGCGGCGCCCAGTTTCCAGACATTCTGCCCAGCACTCGGCGCTTGGCATCCAGGATCATCCACTTGCCGTCGCGCCGGTCCAGAGTGACCGGGTCATCCACGTTCGTCGCAGAAATGGCGTCATGGGTCGGGCTGGTCGCTGCCAGTCGACCAGCGTAGGGGAGATCCACCGACGTCAGGTCAGGCACCTGATATTGATCGGGATCTGGCAAGTCCTGTCGACGCGGCGTCTCGACATGGCGCAGGACCTCACTTTCGCTGTCAGCCCGCACAAAGGCGTGCGCACCGCTGGTGACGACCGAAAGACTCCGACGCGCACGGGTCATGGCGACATAGAATAGGCGGCGGGGGGCCTCGCCGTCCTCGCCTTTGGACAGCGCCTTCCAGCGGGAAGCCGGGACCGACGGTATCGATGAAGATAGAGATGTCCCGGCATGCCTCTTCGATCCGGCTCTTGCTGACGTTGTGCGGATTCTCCTTTCTGAAAGCTGCCACAGCCTCGGCGATGCTTTCTCCGGGTGCCGCCACAGCGGACGCCCCTCTTCTGTCGAGGGTCGGCGGCTTAACCAAGGGGTCACGCGGCTGGCCGGCAAAATCGCCAAGATCGCGCTCAAGCGAACGTTCAAGAGCCTCCATCTCTGCGCGCATCAAGTGCCGTGCGAGACTGATCAAATCCAGACTAGAGCGTTCGACGAAGAGGCCGTTACGCTTACGGCTGCACCGTGCGCCGAAGGGGACAAGGTCATGCAGTCCGGCATAATGTTGCACGGGAAGCCAGCAAGCAGGACAAGCGCCGCTCCAAACACCGAGACTGCATCGAAAGCGCCTTGCGCGGCTCAAGGAGTAGCGGCCGGTCGCCACATTCCACGACAGATGTCGGAAGGTTTCCCTATCCACCGTCGCCCGCACCCTACCCCGCAGGTCATCGATAAGATGCGAGAAAGTAGCCCGGGGTCAAGGTTTGACACTGACTTTCGATCAGATCGAAACCCATTATCCCTGCAATTATTCGCAGTATCTTATAGAGATAAGATCTTAACTTTTGATATTTCCAAAAACATCCGGACTGATTTGCTATCCACTGGACCGGAGCTTCCCGGTAACGAATCTTTGCGCATGCCAATGCCAATGCCTACAACGACTGGGTGTTCGATGGTGGCACGCAATCGGTTCGGACCTCAATGGCCTTGAAAAAATGACCAGAAATTTCAAAACAGTATACGCAGTAAAGGGCCTTTCGCTGGGCGTGGTTCTTCTTGCTGCAGGGTGCACTCCGGCCGGACAGGATGGGGCTATCACTCCAGATGTCGCGGCAGATCAGACCGTTACGGTGGAACCTTTGTCCGCGGTTGATCCGGCTGCTTCGGCGTCGATGCAGGCGCTGGCCGAGCGTAAGGAAA